>JBBRGW010000218.1:0-6917 GCA_038223525.1 Pirellulales bacterium | reverse complement strand
AGCTCGTTTGTGCGTGTCGTGTCGCATTTACCCGCGACGCGATTCGTTTCGAGAACTAACTTTGTCGATATCACGGTGCGAGAAAATGGTCCTCGAATCATTCTCATTTCGGCAATAGACAATCTCGTCAAGGGCGCCAGCGGAGCGGCTATCCAAAACATGAACCTCATGTTTGGCCTGGAACCGACAATGGGATTGCTTTAACACAGTAAGCTTGTCAATTAGCGTGGCACGGCGGTCTCTACCCAGATACATCTGGCGAAACCACCGAGTTGTTTCAGGCGGAGCCAGCGTGCTGAGGCGAATTCTCCCAGCCCCCCTAGACTACCAGGGCTATCTTCTGTTGCTGCAAAGCAGTTTGTATGCTGGAACCCGTTCGCTCAATTGTCATTCCGGCTGCCGGCACTGGGCAAGCAAAAGAGAGCCTACCTGCACCAACCCTACCGATCCATGTTCGAATCGCAATCCTTAACGCAACCTCCAGCTTCGCGCCAAAGTAGGGATTGGTTGGAACCACTGTTCGCGAGCGCGATCAGCGTACTTTTGCTATTTGCAGGTTGCGGCACGACAAAGTCTTTCACAGCAACGGAACAGTTGCTAATGTCGGACGCAGTCGATTCCACAATCGCCAAATTAGATTTTCGTGCGCTCGAAGGACAGAAGGTATTTCTCGATTCACAGTATGTGATCGCTGCAGGAAAAGTGATTCCGGGTGTTGCGATGCCCGTTAACTTAATCAATTCCGATTATGTCATAAGCGGCTTGAGGCAACAATTGACGGCAGCGGGCTGCTTGCTAGTCGACACGCGCGAGCAATCGGATATTATTTGTGAAGCGCGATGCGGAGCGTTGGGCACAGATGGTCACAGCATGACCTATGGCCTGCCAGCAAACAATTTTTTAAGCAGCGCATCGAGTGTCCTGCCGGGCACTCCTTCGTTGCCCACCATTCCGGAAATATCAGTTGCCAAACGCGAGATGAAGAGCGCGGCGGCCAAGATTTCGGTCTTCGCTTACGATCGAGAGACTCGAGAACCACTATGGCAATCCGGGATAGCCCAAGCTGGCAGCAGCGCACGCGACACTTGGATTTTGGGAGTTGGGCCTCTGCAAAAGGGAAATATCTACAATGGAACTCGATTCGCAGGAAAACGACTCAATTCAGCCAATCTCCAAGCGGATGATTTTCGCGTTGCCAATCAGGTCAATGGCGTGGACCATCGAGGCAACTATCTTTTTGCAAACAAACGCCTTGGCAAAAACAACGAAGGAGAAATTGCCGTTCGCCCATCTGACGAAAAGGGATCGCCTAAGGCAAAGTTGAGCGATCAGCCGTCAAGCACAATCAGCAAGTAATTACGGAATGTCGCCCCCCCAGCATCGCAGAGACGGAACAGTCCAAACCTCATTGGGAACTCATTCGAGCGCTATCCGGCTTTTTTGCTACATTTTTGCAGGTGCTCGCTTTATTGACTCAAAAGCATAGAATTCAAAGATGGCAAGCCTCGCGATTTTTGAAATCCCGAAGGCCTGAAGGTCGTAAAGCTTTTTTCCCCTGCGTTTTTCAATCTAATGAGTCGACCTTCAAAACCAATTGCTTACGACGCGTACCAAGCGTTGGCAGCGGACTACGCCGCGGGCGTCGAAACGAAACCGCACAACGCATACTATGAGCGGCCTGCAATGATCGCGTTGTGGCCAGAACTCCGCGGTAAGCGTGTTCTCGATGCTGGATGCGGTCCTGGACTTTACGCTGAGATTCTTTTGCAACGCGGCGCGGTTGTGACGGCAATTGACGTGAGCGAGCGGATGATCGAGCTTGCAAGAAAACGACTCGGGCCGAATGCGGATCTTCGCCTGATGGACTTATCCCAGCCACTTCGGCTAATCCCAAACAACACGTTTGATTTCATCAATGCCCCACTTTGCCTCGATTACGTCGAGCATTGGCGTTCCCTGTTCTCTGAATTCAAACGGATTCTGAGGCCGGAAGGTGGACTCCAGTTTTCCTGTGGTCATCCGGCCTTTGACGCCGACTATTACGAAACGACCAACTATTTCTCCATTGAGCAAGTGCAATGTACATGGAAAGGTTTTGGAAAACGGGTCATTATGCCCAGCTTTCGTCGTTCATTGCAAGAAATCATGATGCCACTCATTGAATCGGGCTTCCGCATCCAGCAAGTCATTGAGCCGCGGCCTACGGAGGAATTCCAAAAGGCTGACCCGAAAAGGTTCAACGCTCTCATGCATCGCCCTGGATTTCTTTGTATCCAAGCGATTCGGGGCTAGAACCCGTGTGTGAACGGCTTGCTTTGCGAGAAGAAGGATTTGGGGTTCTCAAAAACGACCCTTTGAATCAGCTCTTTGGAGTGTCCGCGTTTCTTTAACTCCATAATCAAATCCGGGATCGCGGTCGGTTTGCTTGGCCCCCAATCGCCTGCGGAGTTTGCCATAAGCCGTTCGGGCCCATAGCGTTCGATCATGTCCGCAGCCCTCTGAGGCGTGCACTTGCTAACCGGGTACAGAGTCATGCCTGCCCAGAATCCATTTTCGAGAACGTGCTCTATCGTATGCTCCTCGACATGGTCGACCAAAACTCGCGAACGATCGATCCGCGAGTCACCCATCAGCATGTCCAGGATCATTCGCGTCCCCTGATACTTGTCTTCTAAATGCGGCGTGTGGATCAAAATCTGCTGCTTATACTTCACAGCCAAGTCGACATGCTCCATGAAGATAGTCGCCTCGTTTCGTGTGTTTTTGTTCAGACCGATCTCGCCGATTCCGAGCACGTTTTTGCAATCCAAGAACTCTGGAATCATCGCGATTACTTCGCGGGATAGGCTTACGTTTTCTGCTTCTTTTGCATTGATACACAACCAGGTGTAATGCGTGATGCCATACTGTGCCGCTCGCTTGGGTTCAAAATCGGTAAGCTGACGGAAGTAGTCTCGGAAACTATCTACACTTCCTCGATCAAACCCGGCCCAAAACGCTGGCTCGCTGATGGCAACGCAGCCCATCCTAGCCAACGTCTCGTAGTCGTCGGTGGTGCGAGAAACCATATGTAGATGTGGGTCGATGTATTCCATGGAAACTAGCTACCCTTCTTCGCAATCGACATTTGCGTTTGCCATTGGGGGTCGTATTGTCGGCTCATCAGCAATTGCACTCTTTTTGTCTTCTCAACTTCGTCATCGCACAGAATATGCATGCCCTGCACCAGCAACTGCATTTGCTTGGAATCGTCCACATCACCGCTGGCTCGCTCGATGCGATCAAGCGTTGCAGCCAATTCAACAATTTTCGCGCGCGCGATCATGAACTCGTCGGCAACAATCTTGTCAGCGTTTCGTTCAGTAATGGTTGGTTCAGTAATGGTTGGTTCAGTACTCATGGCTCGCTGGGCTTACTCAATCGTCTGCCTTATTCGGCGCTGCTTAACCTCTTCCGCCAACATAGATAGTACTTCGTCCACCGACTTTGTGCCAATCTCACCTTCGAGTCTATCCCTCAAGGCAATCGATCTTGTTTCCGCTTCGCGCGGTCCTACAACGGCCATATAGGGGATCAATTCAACCTGTGCATCGCGGATTTTTGCTTGCACCTTTGCACCTCGAAGATCGACGGTCACTCGAAACCCAGCATCGAGGAACTGTTTCTCTAATTCCAAGGCATAATCGTTGGATTTCTCGCTTAGCGGGCAGATCCGAACCTGTTCTGGAGCCAGCCACATTGGAAACGCTCCGGCGAAATGCTCAGTCAACATCCCCACAAATCGCTCCATCGAACCAAAGGGAGCGCGATGGATCATGACCGGACGATGTGTCTTATTGTCCGAGCCAATGTACTCCAATTGGAACCGTTCGGGCAAATTGTAGTCCAATTGGACAGTACCCAATTGCCATTGCCGACCGATGCAATCCCGAACCATAAAGTCGGCCTTCGGGCCATAAAAAGCGGCTTCCCCTTCGGCGGTCTCAAAATTTAGTCCAGATTCCTCGAGCACGCGCCGCAAAGCGGCCTCCGCCTTTTGCCAATTCTCTTCGCTGCCAACGTATTTGTCGCTCTTAGGGTCTCGAAGCGAAAGCTGAACACGGTAGTCTTTCAGTCCAACCGATTCTAAAACCATACGGGTCAATTCGATCGTATTGCGAAACTCTTGTTCGACCTGATCTTGTGTGCAGAAAATGTGTGCATCATCTTGTGTCAATCCTCGAACGCGCAGCATGCCATTGAGCTCACCCGTCTGTTCAAATCGATAGACAGTTCCAAACTCGAATAGCCGCAACGGCAATTGCTTATAAGAACGAGGCATTGCCTTGAAGATCATGGCGTGATGCGGGCAATTCATCGGCTTGACCAAATAGCGTTCGTGTAGCCGCTGCCATGCTTGCAGAACCGCGACTCGCTCTTCCACGCTTTGCTCTGGCACGTATTCTTTGATCTCGCAGCCCAGAACTTCGGCCGCTTGCATGAATGCCTGCTCATGTGCGAACGGAAGCGATTCTTTAGCCTCCAACCGCCGTATCCATCCGTCGACCAACGCTCCGCCATCGTTCACAAAAAGCGGCGGAAATTGGCTATCGCGGTAGTACGGGAAGTGACCGCTTGTTTCGTAAAGCTCGACACGACCCAGGTGCGGGCTATACACTGGCTCGTAACCTCGTTTGAGCATCTCTTTGCGCAGGAAGTCCTCGAGAAGACTCCGAATGCGAGCACCCTTGGGAAGCCAAAGGCACATACCCGGCCCAACTTCGCTTGAAATCTGAAATAGCCCCAGTCGTTTTCCGATCACACGGTGATCCCGTTTCTTAGCCTCCTCGACTTGATCCAAGTGAGCCTGCATGTCTTTAGGGCTGAACCATGCCGTTCCATACACGCGTTGCAACTGGAGTCCCGATGCGTCCCCCTTCCAATAGGCACCCGCAATACTCATCACCTTGAATGCCTTGATGCGGCCTGCGTCCGGAATATGTGGTCCGCGACACAAATCCACAAATTCCCCTTGTCGGTAGAACCCCAAGGACTCATGCGCTGCTAAACCGGTTTGGATGTGCTCCACTTTAAGCGACTGTTTCATATCGCTACACAACTCAATCGATTGGTCCCGATTTAACGAAAACTGCTCGAAAGGTTCGGCCAGCTCCACGATCTTTGCCATCTCCGCCTCGATTTTGGCGAAATCGTTTTCATTGAGCTTTTGTGGCAAATCGAAGTCGTAATAGAAGCCATTGTTGATCGTTGGTCCAAACGCAAGCGAAACTCTCGGATAGAGCCGCATAATCGCTCGGGCCATGACGTGCGCCGAGGAATGCCGCAACACTTCGAGCGACTCAGGATCTTTTTCGGTGAGCAACCGCAACGCGATCGGGGATCCGTTGGAGAGCGATTTCAAAGGTCGGGTCGCATCGATAACCAAATCGCCGACTTTCGCAGCAATCACCGCTTTTGCAAGTCGCGAGCCGATCTTTTCGGCAACCGATAGTGGAGTAGCATCGTCGGGATGTGAAACAATCGTTCCATCGGGCAGTTGAATTTCCAACATGGTTTAGCTTCCTGGCCTCATTTCTGCGCCAACAAATGTGGTCCGTCAGCCTGAGGAATGATAAGGATGATTAGAATCGTCAAGACAAAAGACGAATCTTCAGCCTAAAATGTTCGCCGTTGCCACTCCAATTGGCAATGGGGGGCAAACAGGATTGGCGGTCGAACGATTATGCGACAATAAAACCGCGAACATGACCAGCAATCCCACTTGGATATAGAAGGTGTGCTACTATACTGGCGTAGGCCATTCAATTGCTCGTCTCGATAGTAATTTTTCATATGAGTGTACTAGTTTTTGGGCATCGCAATCCCGATACGGATGCCATTTGTTCCGCAATCGCATACGCGGACCTTTTGCAACAAACCACCCGCCCGGAAGCAGTCGCCGCTTGTTGCGGTACCCCCAATAAACGAACGGAATACGTTTTGCGTCGGGCTAAAGTGCCCGCACCCCGAATCGTTATGGACGTTCGGCCCGAGGTCGAAGACGTTTGCCAACGCGATGTGAAAACAGCCAAGTACGGTGATGTTTTCTTCGAAGTTTATAATCTCATGAAGGACCATGAACTTCGCGCGATCCCTATCGTCGATGATGCTGGCAAGGTGGTCGGAGTCCTTTCGCTGCTGCAGTTGATGGATCTTATTTTCCGCGATGATGCGGATCCGCTCAAGACCCGAACGGTCGCGACAAGCCTTCAAAAAATTTGCGAAATTGTCGGCGGAAAATTCCAGCACTCGTTGACCCCATCCCAACATGACGAATTGCTTGTCATGGTGGGCGCCATGAGTGCTGGTGGCTTCACCGAGCGAATGCAAAGATTCCCAGCCGAAAAACTCATTGTCGTAAGCGGAGATCGCCCAACGATCCAATTGCCCGCCATCGAGCATGGGGTGCGAGCCCTCGTTGTCACTGGCGGATACACTCTCTCACCTGGCTTGGTCCAACTCGCTCAAGCCCGCAATGTCGCTGTGATTCAAAGTCCATTTGATACCGCGACTACGACCATGCGGATCAAATCGGCGCAGTTCATCGATTCGGCTATCGATTCCCAATTTGTCTCTTTATCGGCCAAGAAACCTGTCGACGAGGCCAGAGCTATCGTCGAACAATCGAGCGAAGCCATATTCCCCGTGGTCAACGATGCCGGTGTATTGGTCGGGGTCCTTTCGAAATCGGACTTGGTCAACCCACCCAAACCCAAACTCATCTTGGTGGATCACAATGAGTTGACACAAGCTGTCAACGGCGCGGACGAAGCAGATATCCTGGAAGTCCTCGACCACCACCGCTTGGGCGGTGGATTAAAGTCCACGCAGCCGATCCGATTCATCAACGAACCAGTCGGTTCCACTTGCACGCTAGT
>JBBRGW010000217.1:0-6923 GCA_038223525.1 Pirellulales bacterium | reverse complement strand
ATCAAGAAAGATTACCAACTCGCGCTCGATCTTTACGACACTGGAGTCTACGACGCAATGTATCTGGCAGGCTTGATCGCCGACGATACCAAGATGACGAAGAAGGACTTATCGCGTTGGGCTACCAAGGCATATTGCCATGTGCTCTGCTCGTCCACGGTTGCTTGGGTCGCAGCCGGTAGCACCCACGGGTGGGAAATGGGGCTGGAATGGATCGATTCCAAAAAGCCGCTCGTGGCCGTGGCGGGATGGGCAACCTTGGCGAGTTTTGTTTCCATTACGCAGGACAGCGATCTCAACGTCAAAATCTTAAAGCAGCTGATAGACCGCATCCAAAAGACGATCCATAGTGAAGAGGATCTCGTTCGGTATCAGATGAACTCCTTCCTCATTGCGGTAGGAAGTTACGTTGCGCCACTCACCGACATCGCAGTCAAAGCAGCCGAAAAAATAGGGCCGGTCACTGCAGATCTTGGGGACACTTCCTGCCAAGTACCCTTCGCACCTGAATACATTGAAAAGGTCCGAAAAAGAGGTACCCTTGGTAAGAAACGCAAATCCGCGAAATGCTAATTTTACCTCGAGGTCGTCACTCGGTCTGGATCCAAACAGTCGATTCCCGATTCATACTTTCCCGAAAAAGAACACGTCTAATGGCCCCACGACAACTAAGTAACCCAAGCGTTTACCTTCCTCATGCCATCGCAACTTCGTTCTTGCTTTTGCTGATCAGTTTCTATAGTCAGCTGAGCGAGGTAGAGGGAAAGACGGAATCCACTGTCGCTTCACGCGAAGCCGAACAGATTCAAATCCTTAATAAACAAGCAGAGGCCTGGAACCGAGGGGACATCGCCGATTTCATGTCCGCATACTGGAAGGATGAAGGCCTGACTTTTAGCTCCGGCGGCAAAACGGAGCGAGGCTGGCAAGCGACTCTTGAAAACTACAAAAAGAACTATCCCGACAAAGCAACAATGGGCAAGCTAACTTTCTCAGAGCTTGAAACGCAAGAGTTGGGAGCCGACGCAATGCTTATGTTAGGACGATGGTATCTCGAACGAGCCGAACCCATCGGCGGAAACTTCTCAGTTGTTTGGAAACGAATCAACAGCAAGTGGGTGATCGTCCACGATCATTCTTCGTCGCTAACGAAATCGGACAAATAAGCACCGATGCACGAGTAATCATGGAAAATTCAATTTCGCGAAATGTACGCCCCGATGGGCTTGACCCATCGGACGTAAAGGTTCTCAGCTAGAACCGACCGAATTAAGTGTTTCCCGCCCCCCTCCGCTCCTAGCCCAACGCCAAACGCGTTGGGCTAAGAGCGGAGGCGGACGTTACTGGGGTTGGTGCGTTCTAGCTAAGAACCACAGGCCCCCGACGAGACGAGCTCGTCGGGGGCCTGTGAAAACAAAGCTCCAAAAGCGAGACTGCCTCAATGGGGAGAGGGGAGCAATCGCAAAAGATGGGCTAGGCGACTTGTTTGAGGAAGCCCTCAAGCATTTTCGCACGCACAGGGTTCTGTAACTTAGCAACCGCCTTGGCTTCGATTTGCCGAACGCGTTCTCGAGTCACCTTGAAAATGCGTCCCACTTCTTCGAGGGTATACGAGAAGCCATCGGTCAAACCGTAACGTAGTCGGATGATTTCCCGTTCTCGGTAAGTCAATGTTTGCAACAACGAATCGATGCGGTCGCGAAGCACTCCGTTGCTCGCGTTGCGAACCGGGCTGTCGCTGGATGGGTCCTCGATGAACTCGCCAAACGCATTGTCCTCTCCTTCGCCGACCGGTCGATCCAAACTGATCGGACTGCGTCCGATATCGAGTACGCGCTGCACTTCCTCGATCGTCATCTCAGCGACTTCGGCGATTTCATACATGCTTGGTTCGCGACGGAAATCCTGCGTCAGCTTCTTTTGAATGTTGCGCAACTTGCTCAACACATCGATCATGTGCACAGGAATGCGGATCGTCCTAGCCTGGTCTGCAATCGCTCGCGTAATGGCTTGTCGAATCCACCAAGTTGCGTAAGTCGAAAACTTGAATCCGCGACGGTATTCGTACTTATCCACCGCACGCATCAAGCCCGTGTTTCCTTCCTGAATCAGATCCAGGAAGCTCAAGCCACGATTGCGGTACTTTTTGGCAATCGATACGACGAGCCGCAAGTTCCCACTCGAGAGTTGACGCTTGACCGTTTCGTACTCCTTGAAATTCTTCTTGAACTCGTCGACGCGGGTCCGCAGCGAACGAGGGCTTTCCTGCGTTGTCATGATCAAATGCCGAAGTTCGGCTGCGCATCGATTCTGTTCTGCAGATGCGGATCCACTTTCGCTGAGGTGATTGATACGGTTTTGCAAGTAGTCCATCCGCTGCGAAAATTGCTCCAACTGCTTCATCAGCGGTATGACGCGGCGCGACCGAAGCGAAAGCTCCTCGACTAGCACCAATGATTTCAGTCTTCGCCTTTGATAGTTCTGCCGTGTGCGAGCCTTCTCACTTTCGGGAGTGCTCTTGCGAACCACTCGCTGAAACTCTCGGCGATTCTCTTCGATCAAAGCATCGAGCGTTTGCAAATTGTGAGGCATGCGTGCGCCCACTTGCTCCTTGGTCAATCGTTCCGTCAACGAAACCTTGATCGTCCGATCGAAAGGCAAAATCCCTGCCGCAACTTTTCGTAAAATTTCGACCGTTTGACGAAGCGCAAAATCATTTCCAAGAACGGCTCTACGGAATTTGCGACGCGTGATCTCAATCTTTTTTGCCAACGAAATCTCTTGCTCGCGGGAAAGCAAAGGGATCTCGCACATTTGGCTCAAATACAATCGAATCGGATCATTGGTCAGCTTCGGCATCTCGTTGGGAGCCGCAGCAAGTGTCTCCTCGCCATTGAAAACGCGAAGTCGATTTCGAGCCTCAATCTCGACTTCAGTTTCGTCGACAATGTTGACTCCCGCCCGCTCCAATGCAACCAACAGGTGGTTTAGCTTTTCCGCTGTATTTGCCTCATCCGGCAGATACTCGTTGACCTGATCGTAAGTAAGATAGCCCTGTTGGCGTCCGATCAGAACCAATTTTTCCAGATCATTAAATTGCGTTTCCACGAGATCAACTCCTTTTGACAGTGGGACTCTGTTGTTACCGACCGTTCATCCGATGAACAGTCGTTGGGTCAACAACATGAATGCTTTTGTAGTCGAAAAAATCGACGTTGTATTGAACCGTGCACGCGAACGTGCTATTCACTCCGGCGGAGGAACCAAGCCGTGTTTCAATCGAGCTTGCCGCACGATTTCGTTGAGCAAACTCAGCGACGACTCCTCATCCATTTGCTTGCGTTCGACCGATTGAATTTGCAGACGCATGTGAGCTCGGTCGTCTTGACCGGTCAAGCGTTCGCACAGGGAATGCAATCGTTCGTCCGCTGTCATCGTCGTCAAAGGTGACTTACGAGCCGCGTGCTCCTCGATACTGACAAGCACGCTCTTCAGCCCGGAATCCTCCGTTGCCGACATAACACTTTCAAAGTCTAACGCATGTCCCTCAAGTTCCAAGTCCAAAACCAGTTGAAAAAGTTTGTTTGCCGTAAGCGTACTTAAATTGGCGATTGGGAACCGCTCGATAGCCATGGGTGCCAACTCAGGGTGCATCACCATGATCTCGAATAGCTCGCATTCTACGAGGGTCAAATCGCCGTAACAGTATTCTACTTGCGCCGGTGCAGCACTTTGTTTAAGCGACGATTGCGAACTCGAGCCGGGCTGCAGATTTTGGCCACGATCGTTTGCAATCGCGGACTTTGCATCCGTGGGCATTGGGGGGCGTCGAAGCTCCTGGCGTTGCTCGTCCCGTTCGGTTGTCGATTTGCGAATCGACTCGAGCCGCAATCGGATGTCCGATTGTTCGATACCAAACTGGCGAGCCAAGCGAGCGATGAGTTGATTTTGTCGCAGTCGCATCGCTTCGTTCGATAGCAGCGATGTGTGTGAAACCCTAGACATCGTGGATAACACTTCTTCGAGAGCCGTGTTTGCCCGATGCGTATCGAGCAACGGATCGAACCCTTGGCAGACTTGCCGCAACTTGTGCTCCAATGCATCCGATGCGCTTCCTATTTGCTCTTTGAGCTTGTCGCCGTTGTAGCGAAGTAGGTAATCGCAGGGGTCGAGATTGTCGGGTAGCGTTAAAATGCGTAGGTCCATTTGGGCAGTCACAAACAACTCGAGGATTTCGCTGGACCGCTTCTGTCCAGCGACATCTCCATCGAGCAGCAAAACCACCGAATCGCAATACCGCTTCAGCAATTTGATTTGATTCTCACCAAGCGCGGTACCGCAACATGCGACCGCATTGTCGATGCCGTGTTGGACGGCCATGATCACGTCCGTGTAGCCTTCCATCACCACGGCTTGGCGTGATTTACTGATCGCATTGCGTGCCAAATCAAGACCATAGAGCTGATGGCTTTTTTGGTAGAGTCGGGTTTCGTTGCAGTTCACATATTTTGCAGAGTCTGTTGCTGCACCAGGAAGTATGCGTCCACCCACCGCGATCGGTCTGGATTGCGCATCCGAAATCGGGAATATCGCACGGCCCCGAAATCGATCGTAACGTGAACCGCGCTCACCGCGTGCAACCAATCCGACCGATTCGAGTTCGTCTGGACTCCATCCTTGAGCCGCACCGCGGTCCAGCAGCCAAGACCAAGATTCAGGGGCAAACCCAAGCTGAAACTTGACGATACTTTCCTCGGATATCCCGCGATCGGAAAGATACTTTCGAGCGTGCTGGGCATCGGAAGATTCTTGGAGGCAATGATGGAATTCGCCAACCGCCCACTTCATGGCCTCGAGCAGTCTTCGCTTGTCATCCGGCGTACCGCGTCCTGTACGCCCCTTGGGCTCCTCGAGAGCGATACCGGCCTTTTCAGCCAGCATTCGGAGCGCCTCTGGAAATGTGACGTTCTCTCTTTTCATCACAAAACTGAAAATATCGCCGCCAATATCGCAGACCCAGCATTTCCAGGTTTGGCGGTCGGGATTGATGTTCATGCTCGGGCGCCGATCATCATGAAACGGGCAGACCGCGACAAAACCTCGGCCTTGACGCTTGAGCTCCATATAGCTACTCATCAAGTCGACGATGTTGATCGCCAACCGGACTCGATCTTTAACTTCGTTGTCGATTGCGAAGGACACAGCTATTCCTGGAAAGACGCGTGCAGTCAGATTAAGTACGCGTGTCTCTTCATTGAGGTCTGGAGCGGGGATTCCAGGAAACGCATTGCAATCAAAATTGGGTCTTGAAAGCAAATGCATTTGAGTCGTCCGTGACTCGGGGAAAGAGTATGCCCTGAGGTCTGGCAACACGTCAACATCAGTTTCACCGAATAGTTTGCTTTCCCCTCCTCACGCTGTCGTTTTCATTGTAATCTTTTGGAGAACCAAAAATGGGATCGAATTGTCTCCAAATAAGCAAACGTTCCAAATCCTCACCTTTCATGTGCCTCCAACCTCAATCTAGCTATGTTTGAATTCTTGCCGATTGCGCCACCGGACTCCATTCTCGGGCTTAGCGACGCGTTCTCGCGCGATCCCCGTTCCAACAAGATCAATTTGACGGTCGGTGTCTTCAAAGACGAAGAGGGACGCACTCCTATTCTTAAAACAGTGAAAAAAGCCGAGGAAATCTTGCTCCGGTCGGAGACCTCCAAAGGCTATATGCCGATCGAAGGGCACCCTGCGTACCTCAAAGCCGTAGTGGATCTGGTCTTCGGTACGAGCATCGATACTGCCCGCGTTGCGGCCGCTCAAACGCCCGGTGGCACCGGCGCACTGCGTGTGGGGGCTGACACTGTGGCCAAGCACTTCCCCGGCACGCGGATCTGGCTAAGTAACCCAACCTGGGCAAATCACGCGTCGATTTTCCAAGCCGCTGGGCTCGATACGCCGGTTTATCCGTATCTCACCTCAGACAAAACATCGCTGGACTTTCCAGCCATGCTGAGCGAACTCAAAACCAACGGACGACGTGGGGACCTCGTTTGCTTGCATGCCTGCTGCCACAACCCAACTGGTGTTGATCCTACGATCGAGCAATGGAAGGAAATTAGCGCACTACTTGCAGAAAAGCAAATGATTCCGTTCGTCGATTTCGCCTACCAAGGGTTCGGGGACGGATTGGCGGAGGACGCAATACCACTGTTCACCCTGCTCGAAAAGAACCAAGAAGCGATCGTCTGCAATTCGTTTAGCAAAAACTTTGGACTTTATTGCGAACGCGTTGGCACCGTCATGATGGTTGGCAAAGAACCGAGCACAACGGAAGCGGCTTTGAGCCAACTTAGGCAGTCCGTTCGATGCAACTACAGCAACCCTCCACGCCACGGCGCAGCTACCGTCGCAACCATCCTCACCGATCCGGCATTGCGAGCTGAGTGGCATGCCGAGGTGGACTACATGCGGAACCGAATCTCCCAAATGCGGTCAATGTTTATCGCAGGAATGAAAGGGACGAGCACCCCCCGAAACTTTGAATTCTTAAGCCGTCAAAAAGGAATGTTTTCCTACAGCGGGCTGAATAGCATGCAAGCGGATTGGCTCAAAAAAGAACGCGGGATCTATATCGTTGGCACAGGCCGAATCAACGTTGCCGGAATGGCGACCTCGACCATGTCGCCCCTGTGCGACGCCATCGCGGAGTGCGTGCAAGCGACATAAGCACGTGTGCATCCCTCCGCAGGCGGGACCGAACTAGCTCCCCTCCTAGCCCAAGGAGGCAGTCCCGCTTTCTGTACGCCCCGATGGGCTTGACCCATCGGACGTGAAGGTTCTCAGCTAGAACCGACCGAATAACGTGTTTCCCGCCCCCCCTCCGCACCTAGCCCACCGCTTTTGGCGTTGGGCTAGGTGCGGAGGGG
>JBBRGW010000216.1:0-6987 GCA_038223525.1 Pirellulales bacterium | reverse complement strand
TTGGGGGTAAAAACCATTGCCAGGCTCGGCACCGGCGTTGGATAGTTGGCCGGCGGATCGGCATATGTCTTCGGCGGAATGACCAGATTCAAAGGGACGCTACCTCTGTCTCCATCAAACTTCGCCCCTTCGACAATCCAGCGTTTAACGACATCGATTTGAGGTTGCATCAACGGATCCGAATCGGCCGGCATCCGCTCTGATTGGTCTTTCGAGGTGATCCGCCGAAGCAATTCGCTCATCGCCGCAGGGTCTGAAACTACTGGCATCGCACCTGTATCGCCTGGCTTAAGCAACTCATCGAAGGTATCTATCCGGTAGCCCCCTTCGGCCTTTTTGGGACCATGGCATGCAACACAGTTTTCGAGAAAGATCGTTGCGACATCATTCCGAAAACTGATGGGTTGCCCATCGGCAGCTGCGACAACGCTCGCAACAAAACTAACAACCACGGCAATTACCATTTCATAAGATTTCAACACGTTGGATCAATCTCTCGCGCGAGCAACACGCTTTGGGTGTAAATCAATGTTGGAACAAGAACTCATCGGTATTTAGCAAAACCCAGCATAGATCCTCGAACCCAGCAACAAGGTCGATTCGGGATTGGCAATGCAGCAACGATGCCTCCATCTCCATAGCGTTCGGCAGACGACACAACGCAGCTAAGTAGAGCTCCCGAATAACTTCTTGAGGCGTACTGCCAGCTGCTTGTGACTTCCGAAATCGATTGCCTGGATCTCGAAGTTTTTCATACACCAACGGGCCGTTGAAGAGTTCGATCGCCATTCCCAAATTGGAGTCTTCCGCTCGTTCGCAAGCGCAAACGGTGCTTCGCTCCGGCTGGCCAAAGACTTTCAAAAATGCATTCTTCGCAACGTCAGGAGCAGGCAACTGAGTCGCCTTCATGTCGGCCGGAAGTCCGGCAAACGTTTGGTGCAGACCGGTAACGTGATTGATCGCGTCCAATAGCTGTTCCGCACTCAACATGCGCGGAGATTGATGCGAGAAGTACATCTTATCCTTTTCATTCCATGGTGTGGTATCACTGCTGGCTTGGTAGGTCGCGCTGTTGAGGATCCTTTTCATCAGATGTTTGCGGTCGAAACCACTCTCAACAAAGTCCTTAGCCAGTGCGTCAAGCAAGGACTCGTTCGACGGAGGGTTTGAATCTCGGAAGTCGTCGATCGGATCGACAATTCCACGCGAGAACAAATGGCTCCAAATGCGATTGGCTTCGATCTTTGCAAAGTAAGGGTTCTTGGCATCGACCAACCAAGACACAAACGTAGGGCGTCGGTCTTCACTCTCACCCGCATCAACGCTACCGACTTGAGGGAGCCACGGTTTCATAACCTGGCCCGTACGAGGCTGAGTCACCTCGCCGGACGCAGCGGTCCATACAAACATCTCACCCGGTCTCTGACTCGATTTGCGTTGAAGCCGATTGAAGAAGGCACCCAAACCATAGTAGTTGTCCTGCGTCCAACGTTCAAAAGGATGGTTGTGACATTTGGCGCATTGCAACCGAGCACCCAGGAAGACTTGCGAAACCGTTTCGACACACTCGTTCATGTCGGTCGATGTGCGATAAAAATTGGCGGCTGGATTAGCTAACGTGCTCCCTGATGCAGACAGCAGTTCCTTCGCGAATTGGTCGTAAGGCATATTCGAACGGATCGCTGCCTCCACCCAACGATGGTATTTATAGACACCATCAGCCCCGACCAATTTGCTGGTCATCTTGAGCAAATCTCCCCACTTGAGCGCCCAGAATTTTGGGTATGCATCTTGTTCCAGGAGTCGATCGATCAGCTTAGCTCGTTTGTCAACATCGCTGTCCGCTAAAAATGCATTAGTTTCTTGAATGGTAGGCAGAACACCCACGACATCCAGGTGCACGCGTCGCAGAAACACAGCATCGCTACAGGTCGGTGCGGGCAAGTATTGAAGCTGTTTCAGTTTGGCGTTCACCAACTCATCGATGTAGTTTTTGGTTCTCGGCTGGATCCATTCAAAGCCAGGCACTTCGTCGATGAACATCAGCGGCACCGACTCAATGTACTCGAGGAACCGGACCAAAATGACCGCTTCGCCCCGATTGTGCGGGGTTACCAAACCAGCTTTGTCGACCGTCGCAATTTCGGTGTTCGTGCTTTCGAAAGCGACCAACTGTGTCACGTCTCGCTTCACGCCGTCTGCAAAATGAGCGGTTGCAGATATCTGCTGAGTCCCGTCCTTGCGTTGCAGAATTCGTTTTTGATTCGGATAAACTTCGAGCCGCACACAACGCGGTGTACCTGCAGGGTCCGCTTTAGCACCCTCCGCAATCCAATCCCGAAGTATCTTGAATGCCGAATCCTCCTTGCTTAACTGTTTGCCACCACCATGCGTCAACTTCATTAACGGTTTTAGCAACAGCAAGCTTTGTTCGGGTTCGATCGGGTTCACGCGTCGGCCAAAGTCCTCGCGTATGAGTGTCAACTCATCGAGCACACGATCGAAGGCACGCAGCGACAATCGGAAATTCCCCTTACCGCTAGGCGAGCCATGGCACGCGCCCGAATTGCAGCCTTGCTTGGAAAGCGCTACGAGAACTTCGGATTCAAACGCAACCGGACGCTTCTCTTCATAACGTGCGACCTTAACCGGTATCGACTTCTTGGTCTCACCGATCTGTACAACAATTTCCGTCGTTCCGTTGGCTACAGGAATCACGGTATTGTTTTGAATTTTCGCGATAGCTGGGTTCGATGAAACGATCGCAATGTCATGAGTCCAATCGCGAACTTGGCTCGCGGAATCGATGCCGGTAACCACGATTTGTTGCTGTGCCATCGGTCCATCCAATTCGATCGATGATGGATAGACTTCCAGCGTATTTGGTCGATCAATCCATTTCACGGGCAGTTGGATCGCCTCCCACCGAACGCGATCTGCAAGCTCTGTATAGGCCAGGAGCGGTAAATAAGAGGCTTCACTGCTCGGTAGGTTCGCTTCTGCTGCAGGCCGTGTGATCGTTAGGGTAAGCGTGTCTTTATCCGCTTTGGTAGCCAATTTCCAGCCAGGGCCGAGCAAGCTGCCATCGAGCGACACTCCCGCTTTAAATTCTTTTTTCAATCGGCGTACTTGGACGACCGCAGTGTGAGTTTTTGCAGCTCGGTCTAATAAAATCTTATTCGCAGGAACCAGCTCGAATAAGCTTGGGGATTTGTTCGTTCCAGCCAATGCCAAAAGCCCCTCCTCAAATTTCTCAGGACTGAGTACATGCGGTTCTGCCAAACGTAAAAGAGCCTTGGTTGAAACGTCGCAAGCTATCTCGCTATTACCAACCGCTTGCGCGTGCATTCGAAGCAGCGAAAAGTCGCTCTGCTTCCATCCCTCTTTTACAATTGCAATGGCACGATGTTCTGTGGCGCCAGCGGCAATGCGAGGGTTCAAGAGCCGCAGCCCTTGCTCTCCATCGCCAAAACCCAATTCTATTTCACCCTCGTATCCAAATCGAGCGATCCTCAACTCCAGAGCGAGCCCGCCTGTCGTCTCCTCAATCGCAAACGCTTTTCTGCCTGTGGCTTCTGCTTTGATCGCAATGGAAAAGCTACCAGCAGGGATGACTTCGATCCAGTATCCAAACTCGCTGCCTCCTCGCTTGAGCAAATCGCTTACCTCCAATCGGTACTCACCATCTTCTGGAACCGTAAAGTCAAAGCTCCATTCATCCGAATCACTGACGGATGTCTCTGCAAGCTTCACGCCGGCCGCATTGCACAATTGCATCTGCAGCATCGTAGCGCAGCCGAGGCTTCGGGTCCGAGACGAAAAACGTAAAACCTGCCCCTTAACGCCTCGAATCCAATAGCTATCTCGCTCTTCCTTTTGCTCCAATCGACCGCTGATACCCAACGGCGCATTCATTACCTGCTTTGACTTTTCAGCCGTTGTCGAATTGTCTGTTTCAATGTGTTGCGGCAGTTTGCTGACCGCAATGGTTCCCCAAGCTGTCGAACGACCTTCGGGCATGCGAGCCAATACGTTCAAGAAATCGACATGAGTCTCCGACGGGATAGCTATCTCAGATTCGACAACTAGCGCTGCGTCTTGACCAGAAAAGCGGATCGACGAACTCTCACCTGGACGCACAGCCAAGGGAAACGGATGATGGACAATCGGGAAGTCACCGATGCGGAGATGGTATTCGCCTCCAGCAACATAATGACTCTCGCCCACCTGCAAAAAGTAATCCTCCGTTTGCTTAAAGGTAAAACTGAATCGGCAATCGGGACCGATCGAATCGTCATCAGCAACCTGCAACACGCTACCATCGGACCGAAGTAATCTCAAAATCGGATCCATCTTGGAATGAAGCGATTGCGTGAGAACTTCGAATGCAACCCGTTGGCCCGCCTCGGCACGAAAGCGATAGTAATCTGATTTCACACCGTCGCTAACCCCATCGACCGCCCCGAGGGTACTTACAGCCTGTGCCGTTTCTATTGAATGATTGTTTCCGTTGTCGATGACACTCGCCAAGTCATCGATCAAAACGATTTTTGATGCGAGCGGACCACTTGGTGTTGCGAACCAAAGACCGAATGGCCCAGGCTTGGCATCACCCAGAACATCAACTGCAAGAGTCGCCTCTACGTCGGACACCTTTTCGATTGCAACCCGGATATCGTTTCGATTGGAGAGAACTCGCAGATTGGATGGCAATTTGCTCCCACGCACTGTCAGCTTGGTCGACACCCCCGCTTGCAGCGAGGTAGGCTGCAATGACGCGATCGACTGCGCAAAGCTTTGAGATGCAAGAACGACTAAACAAAAGGCGATTACGACTGCATAAAGCAGCGTCGTCGCGCTGGTTACAAGTAAAAGCAGTCGAAGCAAAAATGCGTGATGCACACTGGCAAATAAAGCCTGACTGCTCACATCGAAACCGCCATTTAGCTTGCTTGAACCAGCCATTGCGGGCAAATCGCTCATGAGCTACGCCCCGTATACAAAGGATTGATAATGGTACCATTCAATAGATGATGCGGACGTTGTAGTGGATCCAATATAGTGACGTCTTGCTCCACTCCCAACGCATTAAACAATGTTGAACATACATCGGCCGGCGACCACGCGCGAGTTAACGGATAGGCAGCTCTGGCATCGGTTTGGCCGATGACCTGCCCACCGGTCACTCCAGCCCCAGCGAAAAGCCCGGAGTAGGCATGAGCCCAATGGTCTCGGCCTGGCAGAGTCTCACCTGGCAATGTAGAGATCTTGGGCGTGCGCCCAAACTCACCCATTACGACCACAAGTGTTTGATCGAGCAGACCGGATGCAGCCAAGTCGTCCATCAATGCCGCGAGCCCTTGATCGAGTTGCGGTAGAAGCGTATTTTTGAGCTTGCCCCAGTTGTCCGTATGCGTGTCCCACGTTTGAACAATACCCATCGTGGCCTGTACGATAGGGACTCCCGCCTCCACCAATCTGCGAGACAACAACAATGACTGTCCAAATTTATTTCGTCCATAGCGATCGCGAACCGCGTCGGATTCGCGACTGATTTCAAACGCGTTTACCAGCTTTCCGGCAGTAAGAAGATGGAACGCCGATTGTTGTTGTTCTCGAAAGGCGATTGACAATGGATGCTTTGGCTGGTTGCTCTCGCGATGAAACTGATCAAGCAAGTTTCTTCGGGACAACAACCGATCGGAGGTCATACCTTCTCGCAGTTGCAGCGCATCCATACGAAAGTTCTTATCGTTTGGGTCGGCTTGGATTTGCCACGGATCGAACTTAGGCCCAAGGAATCCTGAATGCTGACCAGGCCAAGTCAATGGACCTTCGATTAGGTAGTTAGGCAAGGAAACACCGGTCGGTATTCCATCGTTGGGCGGCCGTACATAGTTTAAGGCCGAGGCCATATTCGGGAAGTCATTCCTCGACTCCACGCGATCCAGATCGTTTCCACCTTTGGGTATCGGGCCGGGCCGCCCGGTTAACGCGATATGAGTCGCGAGTAGATGATTGTGCTCTCGGTGTGCAAGCGTCCGAACAACCGCCCAACGATCCATTTGCTTAGCCAGATTGGGCAAATGTTCGCAAATAGCAACGCCAGGAATAGTAGTCCCGATCGTATTGAACTCGCCCCGAATCTCCGATGGAGCATCAGGCTTTGGGTCAAGCGTATCCAATTGGCTCGGACCCCCGCTAAGCATCACCAACAGAACCGATTTTGCTTTCGCTTTGCCAGGCAGATTTACTTTGCTGCTATCATCGCCTTTTGCAATAGAAATCGGAATCGTTGAACCGACCACACCCGCAACACCTAGTCGTAGGAAACCGCGACGGTCGAAACCGTAGTTTGGCTCAAGCATTTGGTTATGGTCCTAAAAGTGTGGCTCGGTGGTCCCTACCGATGTTCAATCTAAAATCGTGCATCCGAAACAAAATCACGGCAGGGACCGCCGCACCAAAATGGTTAACCGAATAAAGACTCGATGACTTTGCCCGACGTTGCGTTGTGAGGCCGGCCCTCACGGTCTTTCAGTTTTGCGTCGATCGGAATGCCAAGCGCGTGAACAATGGTAGTCCCAAAGTCTTGAGGACTGACAGGATCAGCGATCGGATACGAAGCGGTTGCGTCGCTTTCGCCATAGACCATTCCACCGCGAATACCTCCGCCTGCCATTAGTCCACTGTAGCAAAAGGGCCAGTGCTCACGGCCTGAGTTAGCCGGGGTAATCTGAGGCTTGCGTCCAAACTCGCCGACCCAAACGACCAAGGTTTCTTCGAGCATACCTCGTTGCTGCAAATCTTCGAGGAGGGCAGAAAGGGCCATGTCTGCCGGCGGAATCAAATCGTTCTTCAATCTATTGAAGTTATCACCGTGAGTGTCCCAAAAATTGCGTCCGTCGTTGTGCCAGTTGACCGTGACCAATGGCACACCCTTTTCAACCAAACGCCGCGCCATCAGAACCGATTGGCCATGGATGT
>JBBRGW010000215.1:0-7002 GCA_038223525.1 Pirellulales bacterium | reverse complement strand
CCAAGCAAAGAAAGGATGCCGCAACAAACAACGAGGCGAGCACGTAAAAAGAATGAAGCGGGACTCGAGAGAAACTAAAAAGTGCCGTTTTCGCCAGCGAGATCAAGCCTTTAAGACTAACCCGCGGCTCGTCATCGTGGCGAGCCAAACGCTCGACTGGCAACGCGCGCTGTCGGTACCCAACCCAGCTTCTCAGTCCGGGCAAGTAACGGTCGGCTTCGCCTAGCGATCGAATCTGCTGAACAATTACTCGATCCATCAATCCAAAATTGCCTGCATTCCTCGGTATTTGGATCGATGCCATCGAAGATAGAATGCGATAAAATACCGAGAATAGCATCCGCTTTGGAAGACTCTCTTTCCGGCCGAATCGAACAGCATAAACAACATCGTCTCCATCGAGCCAATAGTCGATCATTCGAGACAGCGTTTCTGGCGCATCCTGGCCATCGCTGTCCATTACGATGACCGCGTCACCGTTGGCATGGCAGATACCTGCGTGCACCGCGGCTTGGTGCCCAAAATTCCGAGCAAGGTGCAAAACCCGGATACGCGATTCCTGCTTTGCCAACTCGTCCATGATCGCGCCGCTGGAGTCGGTCGAACCATCGTTTACCAGGACAATATTCCAATGACAGGCACAAGTCGAAAGCTCGTTCGATATCTTTGCAATTATAGTGCGCAGAATCGCTTGTTCGTTGAGCACAGGTAGCACAACGCTTATCGTTGCTGAGCTTCTATTACGGCTTGTCATCTGGCGTTCACTCCTTCCAGAGATTGTCCGCACTGCAATTGAATGTTGGTCCGCTCCATCTCAGGAAGCTACCTTGCTCTAACTGGGCAAGTATTGCCGACGATTGGAAAAACCGGCTGAGACAAAGAGAGAGAACTTTACGCAAAATGGGATGTTCGCGCGGAGTTGAACAGGTGTAGCGATTGGAGGGACAAAGCCTAATCGATTGCAAACCATTGGAAGGGCGAGGCTCCTCCCGAGTTAACGCTGAGATGGTTTATCCGGCGACATAAATCTCAAATCTCAAATCTTAAGCCTTAAGCCTTAAGCTTCAATTCTCAATTCCTCAACCCAAAATCTCTTTTACCACTCGACCAGAAACATCGGTCAGTCTGTAGTCCCGGCCCGTATGCCGGTAAGTTAATCGTTTGTGGTCCAATCCCATCAGATGCAAGATCGTTGCATGGAAGTCATGTATGTGAACCGGATCTTTGGCAACATCGATGCCGTATTCGTCCGATTCACCATAGGTTATGCCCGGTTTTACACCTGCTCCGGCAAGCCAAGAGGAGAAAACCCAATGGTGATGCTCTCGCCCCGCTGCGCCCGCAGCAGCATTAAAGGGAGTTCGGCCAAACTCAGTCGTCCATACCACCAGAGTGTCCTCCAGCATTCCCCGTCTCTTTAAATCGCGCAGAAGTCCGGCGATCGGTTGGTCCACATTCTTCGCGAGCGGCACGTGTGTTTGGATATCGCCGTGCGCGTCCCAGTTATTTGACGAACCCACATCGATCAATTCCACGAATCGAACTCCGCGCTCCGCCAAACGACGCGCGACCAAGCATTGCCATCCAAAGCCGCTGGTATTGCCGCGAGTAATGCCGTACATGGCCAGCGTCTGATCGTCCTCCTTAGAAAGATCGAATACTTCTGGCATCTCCGCTTGCATACCAAAAGCGGTCTCAAACGAATTCATGCGTGCGCTCAACATCCCGTCGCCAGCCCGCGCGACCAAATGGCGTTGGTTCATTTTCGCCATGGCTGCCAATTCAAGTTCCTGCAATCTACTGCTTGCAACCCGCCGTTGGATGTTGGCGACCGGCTGCGGGCTTGGTTGCACCAAAGTTCCTTGATGCGAGCCGGGCAAAAAATCGCTCCCCCAAACTTGACCGCCAGCGTAAGGAGAGTGCGGAGCAATGACAACGAACGACGGTAGGTTGCGATTGATCGTGCCCAATCCGTAGCTTAACCACGCTCCAATGCTAGGTCTTGCAAACGTAAACGAACCGGTATGGATTCCAAGTGTGGCTTCATAATGGTTGGTATGATCCGACTTCATCGACCTGATGACGCAAAGATCATCGACGCACTCTGCCATGTACGGAAATAGCGAACTTACCTCGGTTCCGCATTGCCCATGCGGCGCGAATTCAAACTGCGGACGCTTCAGGAACATATTGAACTCCCCCTTACGCCCTTGGAACTCATCGACCGGAACCGTCTTGCCCCCATCTGCAAAAAGTTTTGGTTTGGGATCCCAGGAGTCAACGTGCGACACACCTCCGCTCATGTAAAGGAAGATGACTCGTTTGGCCTTGGCCGGAAAATGTGACTGCCTAGGTGCAAACGGGTCCGTAGCGCTGGAGAGAGTATCTTCCGCAAGCAACTGCGACACGATTCCGGGCAATAGAAGCGATCCACCCACCATCGATCGAAGCGCCCCTCGGCGGGTACTGCTATAGACTTGCTCAGATCTCATGTTCGCCTTTGCTCGTATTTTGGGACCATTGTCCCGAACAAATGGTAGGGACGGGATGCACGGGACAATGGTACCATCCTACGGTTGATCGCATTGTGTTGGTTAGATTAATCCACATAGAGAAACTCGTTGCTTCCCAACAGAGTGCGCAAAAACGCGTCCAAAGCAAGCCTGTGCGAATCGTCTTCTCTGCCCTCCGACCTGAGCTCATTCTGATAGGCGCTGAGGAACTCTGTGGCTTCGGCGATCTCGATCGAGGAAGCGTTTCGCGAGAAAGCAGTCTGGTAGGCCAAATCAATTTGCCCCGCTCTGTCGCTAACTTGCGATTGAAGTCGCTCGGCCCACGCGGAAGATTTTGCATGCACGAATGGATCGTTCAAAAAGAAGAGGGCCTGAGTCGGAACCGTGGTGCCAAGCCGATCGGGCGTCGTTGCGTTCGGATCCGGACCATCAAACAATGCTAGAAAGGGATGCCGCTTGAGCCGCTGCGTCATCAGATATACACTTCGATGATTGTGATCATAGACGGCGCTGAATGGGGCATGCTGGGTAAAACCCCATTGAAGCGGCGATGGAAACGCGTGCCCCTGTAGAGGTGTCGATTCGAGTTCACCACTAACAGCCAAGATGCTGTCGCGAATCTCTTCTGCCGTCAATCGACGTCTAGCGAAGCGACCATACCACTGGCTATGAGATCCATGAGTAACGGCATCAGCCCACGTCTCCGCGTCTCCCGGTACATCTTTCATTTTGGAGGCTTGCTGGTAGGATGAGCTCAACATGATCAAGCGATGCATAGCTTTGATAGACCAACCGCTTGCGATAAAATCCGTCGCCAAATAGTCGAGCAATTCCGGATGGGTGGGCGGGAGTCCACGCAACCCAAAATCGTTGGGAGTCGCGACAAGGCCGCGGCCAAAGTGCAATTGCCAAATGCGATTGACCATGACACGTGCCGTCAACGGATTGTCTGGGCGTGTTAGCCATTGAGCCAGTTCCTTCCGTCCGCTTCCTGTCGCATCCAGCGCAGGAATCCCGCCACCCAAAGTTTGGATCCAGCCTCGCGGTACCATTTCGCCTGGTTGGCTCGGCTCTCCTCGCAACTGCATCGGCACGCTATGTGGGGTTCCTTCAGACATGGCATATGCCATTGGGAACGGGCCATCCGTCAAAAGGGCTTTAAGCTCCATCAACGCTTGCTCCGCTCTGCTTCTCATGGCCGCAACGTCGAGCTCCTCGGTGGTTTGACCTGTCGCGCTGGGGAGTAACACGCCTTGGATTTCGGCTTCTTGGTAACCAATATTGTCGAACTCCCACCTTGGTGCATCTATTTGTTTATCTTGCTGGCTCTGGATGACAAGGTAATTGAGTTTGCCATTCCAGTTGCCAAGCAATGGACGTTGAAAAAGCAATTCCTTTGAAGGCATGCGAACAGCGCCGCACACCGAGTGGTTTTCCATGTCGATGCGTAACTGAATACTTTGCCATTGGTTTGGCACTAGGTCCGCAACTTCTTCCCATCCTTCGTCACGCCAAAGCGACACCGATCTCGAAGAAATCGCCATTCGCAGCGCAGGAGTTGAGGGTAGTGAACCTAACCAAACCTCATGCGACCCATGTGTTTTGTCGCTGGAATCGGATACTCGAACGTCCATGTTAAAATGGATTTGACCGGGTCTGGTGGAACTCCGAGGCGGAAGCGATTGCGAAATTCGGTATCGACCTGCATCGCCAGCGATGCTCACTCCTGCTTTGCCACCGCTGTATAAAAACTTGTAAGGACTTTGCGCTCCATTGGTAACTGCAATTTTGCCTTCGTAGAGCCAGGGAGAAACGAGGACGCCGTTGCTACCACCGGCCGCGGGTGCTTGCATTTCAAAATCGCCGTCCATTTCATTGAGCGATCTGAGGATGGCCGCAGGGGCGGATAACTTGCCCCTTTCTACCGTTGATACCAACGTTGCGACACGTCTCTCAAATGCTTGCCATTGGGTATGCGATTCCGTTTCCGGGATCAATGGAACCATAGATCGGAACTTCTGCTTTTGCTCCGAGCCCGGAAACGCATACCGACTGCTATCAAAGATTGCATAGAGACCATAGTAGTCTTTCATTGAGATCGCATCGAACTTGTGGTCGTGACAGCGTGCGCAACCTATGCTGAGTCCTAGCACCGACTGCCCAAGTGTATCGATCGTGTCTTGAATGGTGAGGTGATGGTAGTTTTCCGAGTCAAATCCAAACCTGCGCGACAAGGCAAGAAAGCCTGTAGCGATGACTCGTTCGGCGTATTGCTCAAGAGTCCCTTGCTTGGCCAAGATGTCACCGGCGATCTGTTCCATTAAGAACTGATCGTAGGGCTTATCGTGGTTAAAGGCATCGATCACATAGTTGCGATAACGCCAAGCGAGTGGGACCGGATAGTCCGCTGTTTCACCCGCAGTATCTGCATACCGCACGACGTCCAGCCAATGGCGTCCCCAACGCTCTCCGTACTGCGGAGTATCGAGCAATCTATCGACTACGTGGTTAAATGCTTGTGGCGATACATCTTTTAGAAAGGCATCTATCTCGGAGGGACTTGGAGGCAAACCGATCAAGTCAAAGGTTGCTCTGCGAATGAGGGTTCTTTTATCGGCGATGGGCGAGAGAGTTTCTCCGACCGTTTCGAGCTTTGCTAGAACAAATCGATCGATGGGCGACGTCACCTGGGCCCCATCGCGGATGGCCGGAAGTGAAGGTTTCGTTACTGGCTCATAGGACCAATGTTTCTGTCTGACGAACTTCTGCGTCGTCGTAGGCCAAAGCGCACTGGCCTCGATCCACTTTTCGAAAGCTGCAACCTGATCTGGACGTAACGATTTGTCTTTTACGGGCGGCATCGACGAGACATCTTCATGCCCTTTAATGGCTTTGATTAGCAAACTGTTTTTCGAATCGCCCAGGGTAATAGCCGGTCCGGAGTCGCCACCCTTTAGTATTGCGTCCCGCGAGTCGACGCGCAAACCTCCTGATGCTTTTACGTCGCCATGGCAGCGAAAGCAGGTTTCGATCAGTACAGGCCGAATCTCATTTTCGAAAAGTGCTGAAATAGGATCCTCTGCAAATGCAATCGCAAGGCTGAGGTGGGTCAGTAAATTCACCAAGTTAACACTACTCGCATTCGAACGCCGATCCTGCACTGTGACGGCTAAGTACGGATATGAACCGGGGGGAGACCACTGGGGGTCTTATTCACACACTCAAGTCGTTTTAAAGCGCTGGTAAGCTGCTTTCAAAACCTGTGGGTACATTATAGCGAGAGGCGTCCGTAAGGGAGGGGCGTCCGTAAGGGACGCAGCACATTTTCGTTATGCTTACGGTCTCCTCCGCGAAGGGGGAGAAAGAGCCAAGCGGCCAAGCACGCTAGAAACCAGCACAGAATTGGAAAAACTAGTTCCAAATCGTTGATAACGATACCAAGAAAGTTGCTTTACCGCAGCACTCCGCTGGCTCTCGGTGGAGAGTTTAACGAAACGGTGCGAGTTGCCCTGCGACACAGCCTAAAAAAGTCAAAGTGGTAGGCACATTCCATTGCCGTCCTCCGAGAAGTCCAGCAAAATCTCTGCTCCGAACGGCAGGGTGAAGCGTACCAGCTAATTTTGTCGGCTGTGTCCATCCGAATAATCCCATCTATTTGCACCAAATCGGAGCAAACTTAAATGGGTGACCCTGTTGCTCTGATCCTGTTGATCTTGGCCTGCTGTCGAATCGAATGTACTCCTCACGCTCCGCCGTGAGGATGCCGCCGGAACGATCATTACGACGGAGCTTGATGAGTACAATGGTGCAGACTTAGGTGACGGGCACGTGCCCGGCACCTAAGTCTATACGCCAGGAGTCCTCAATATGAGATCAGATGTGATCGAGAAATTGAGTGTTGTTCTATTTGCAATCTGCATTGAAATCCTATCTAGGGTTTGTTGAATCCGGGCAAGCTCGAGATCCGTTGGAACCATGTTACCAGTACAGCTACATTCGCTATACTGCGCAAGGAACTGCAGGATCCGAAAAGTACTCGCTCCAACATCTCGAAACTGAAGTGAGCACTCGTCATCCAAGAACGAGAAAATCAAAGCAAATTCATGCTCCAGATTAAGGTCGTCCCCCTGATTCTGGAGATCGTATGCTCCTTGGCTATTTGAAGCCGTGTGTCAGCCGGATCGCAAGATGTTTATTTCAAACCCGAACCGACACCTGAGCTGCCTCGCGTAAGCTCGAATTTACTAGGATTGGATTTTATTATTTCTTCTGCGAAGACCGCAAAGAGTTTTGTGGGCGTTGACGTTTCCAAGGCTACACTCGATGTCGATCATAACTTGGGCAGTGAGGTTTGCAAGCGTAGTCAGACGGTACGGCGAGCGGCTGTCTCGATTAGCCACAAAGCATAACAATCCCCAGGGCAAGCCTGGGGTATTTCGAATCCCGCCCGCCTGGTGCGGCGGTTCGTTCAGGTTTTTAGGCTACACGG
>JBBRGW010000214.1:0-7002 GCA_038223525.1 Pirellulales bacterium | reverse complement strand
CCCGCAACGTCTCCAATCGCAAAGATATGCGCATCGTTGGTTCGCTGCTGTTTATCGCAAACAATGAAACCCCTAGGATTGACTTGAACATTCGTGTTTTCCAGACCAAGTCCCTGACTCACTGGTCGTCTTCCAACACTGACCAGTACGCGATCAAATCTTTCGTGCCCAAACTTACCGGGACCTTCAAAAGTAACCTCGACTTGGTTGTCGACTTCAGCCACGGAACCGACTTTCGTATTCAGATAAATACGATCTTCAAAGAGTTTCTTCAGTCGATTGTGCAGCGGCTTGACCAAATCACGATCAGCCCCTGGCAGCAAGCCTTCAGTCCACTCCACGACGGATACTTTGGAGCCCAGATGTGCATAGACCGTTCCCATTTCCAGACCGATGTAACCGCCACCGATTACGAGCAGTTTCGCGGGTATATCAACCAGGGCTAATGCACCGGTCGAATCCATCACCCGACTGGATCCGATATTGAACGAAGGAGGCATGGCAGGAACGCTGCCCGTCGCGACAACGCAATGATCGAACGTCACTTTTCTCCCTTCGGGAATCGATGAATTCCCTTCAAGAAGCAAAGTTGTCGAGTTTTCGAATTTCCCTCGCGCTTTGATTACCTTGACGTTTCGTCGTTTCGCCAATTGCCCCAGACCGCCCGTAAGGGTCGCAATCACTTTGTCTTTTCTTGCTCGAATTTTGTCAACGTCGATTTTGGGTGCGCCAAATTCAACACCCCAATCTTCACTCATCTCATGCATTTCGCCGAGGACTTTGGCCACGTGTAAGAGTGCTTTGGATGGGATACATCCTCGCAACAAACAGGTGCCACCGAGTCGAGCCTCCGCTTCTACAAGAACCACTTCGAGGCCTTCGTCGGCAGCCAAAAAGGCTGCCGCATAACCACCAGGTCCACCGCCCAAAACGACAACAGGAGAATGCATGAGTTGTTCAACAAGCCAAGGATAAACTATCGGGACATGAATTCGACCACGATGTTAGCGTTCACTGGCAGCGAGATGTCGCTTGGTCCAGGATTGCCTTGAATCGTCGCCTTAAGACCTTCACTGTCAAAAGTAACCCAATCCAACGGGATGGGTGAACTATTCGCAATGATTCCTCGATAAAGGTTGCGCACGGCTTCGTTGCTCCGAATTTCGATCACATCGCCTGGACGAAGCATATAGGAAGGACTAGAAACCTTAACGCCGTTCACTTTGAAGTGACCATGCACGACGCCTTGACGTGCCTGTGGACGGGTCTTGGCTAGTCCGATGCGGCGAACGATATTGTCGAGGCGGCGTTCGCACATCAGCAATAGAGTCTCGCCGGTGTTACCCTTCTTTCGAACTGCGTCATCGAAGTAACGGCGAAGCTGCCGTTCACCGAGTCCGTAGTAATACTTGATTTTTTGCTTCTCGGACAAAGCGGTGCCGTAATTGCTTGTTCGGCGACCCTTTGGGTGCATACCTGGCGGTTGCTCGCTTCTCTTTTCATACGCGCGAACCGCGCCAGCGCTCTCGTAAAGCAATGCTCCGAAGCGTCGATTCACTCTGGCCTTGGGGCCTGTATAACGTCCCATACTGTTGTCCTGTTTTCGAGCAATCGCCCGAAGCAAAAGGTGATCGCGAATCAAATCATGTCAATGCATGTTTTGTCGCGGATGGTTGAGTCCATTTGATGCAAAGTTACCCGCACCAAAAAACAAACGGCCTCCGGAATACCGCGACCGTTTCAACTCGCTACACTGCAAGATGTGGCTCAACCCAATTTCTGAATAATTCGAGGCAATAGTATGGTAAAGTCCTCAGGGTTTCACAAGCCCAAATGCACGGCGGAGACCGCTGGGCCACACTAATTTGACAGCTCCGCGATCCTTTCCAAACGGTTTTGGATCGGTTTGTAGCCCAGCCGCTGCTTGGCCGAAGCGATGTTAAAATAGTGGGCCACCCCAAGCTGCGCGGCAACAAACCGCGTCATCGGCGGCTCTGTTGAAATTTGCAATAATGCAAAAGCCGCTTCCAGCAGGGCACCGATCCCGTAGGCGGCCCGAAACGAAATGCCTCGTTGGGGCGGTTTCAACCCGGCGGACTCTAGAATCGTTTCAATCCATTTCCAGCACTCAATCGGCGCTCCATCGGTGATGAAATATGCCCGCCCCGAAGCGGTTTGGTCCCGATCCAACATTCGCTCCAGGGCCAAGCGATGCGCTATTGCTGCATGATCGACGTGCACTGTATCGATCAAGTTCCTGCCGTCGCCTACTCGCCGCAATCGACCAGATCGGCATTTTTCGATCACGCGTGGAATCAAGTGCGGGTCTCCGGCTCCCCAAATCAAATGCGGTCGCAACGAACATGTCGCCAATCCAGTTGGGTGGTTTGCGGCCAAGACACGTTGTTCGGCGATCGCTTTGGTTCGAGGGTAGTGGCAAAGCCATCGCGTTGGGTAATCAGCTGTTTCATCGATATTGCATTGCGCTGACCCGTCGAAGGTTACCGACGGAGAACTCGTGTAAACGAACGCCCCTATCTTCCATTTCGCACACGAACTCAACAAGCTTTCGGTTGCGCCGATGTTGATTTCTTCGAATCGCTTTGCTGGCCCCCAAACACTAGCAAGCGCTGCCGTATGGATCACCGCATCCATGCCACGGCAGGCCGCTTCGCAAGCCAACGGGTCTGTTGCCGAAGCTTGCATGCACTCAACGCCTATCGCCTCTATATCCGGGTACAGCCCCCTGGCCATTCCGCGGACTCGATAACCGCAGCGGACAAGCTCTCGGCAGATCGCTCGACCGAGAAAACCACCATATCCAGTAACGAGAACGGAAGCGGACACAAAAATCTTTGTTTGCAGGAGGATAGTGGCTCGGCGGTCCCCACCGAGAAAACAGACGGATCTATACGGCCATAGAGTAAGTATTGACTTTGGATTCAATTAACGCGAGGCCATTGGTACTCGTTAGCAGTCGATCGCCCGGTTATACTCGCTGCGGCGATCGGTTGGCTGTGAGATACCAGTTGTAGTTTGGGACCATTGTCCCGAACAAATCAACGGACGGGACAATGGTCCCATCCAACGGTAGTTATCAGCGTACTGCTCGCCTAAGCGTCGAATTTCGCTTCGCCAAGCCCCTCATCAAAGCCCACCTCCATGGAAGACAAAAGCAAGTTCTCTGTTACCACTTGGTTGATCATCGTCATAGCAAGTATCGGATTCTTGTTCGATACCTATGAGTTGCTCATGACCCCGCTGGCAGCCCCCCCCGCGATTGCAGAGTTACTGGATGTACCGCTGAGCCATCCGTCTGTCACATTATGGACAGGTCGATTGCTGTGGATCACCGCGTTGTGCGGTGGAGTTTTTGGGCTTATTGGTGGGTCGCTCACCGATCGACTTGGTCGCAAGTTTGTGATGGCGGCAAGTATTTTCGTATACTCCCTTTCTCCATTCCTGGCAGCTTACAGCACGACCTTGCCTTGGTTCATCTTCTTTCGAAGCACGACGTTCATCGGTGTATGCGTGGAGTTTGTAGCTGCAATCACTTGGTTAGCGGAAGTCTTCGAAGATAAGAGGCAAAGAGAAAAATGGCTTGGGATCACGCAAGCTTTTGCATCTCTGGGTGGAATTCTAGTGACCGCAGTCAATGTATGGATTCTTGCGAACATCAAGGACTTGCCCCATTTCGGTTTGCCTCTTGCCCCCAACGGCTCCGAGCCCGCCTCATGGAGATTCTTGTTATGCACGGGACTGTTACCAGCGATTCCGATTGCGCTGCTCTTGCCGTTTGTCCCCGAATCGCGAATCTGGAAAGAACGTCGAGCTGCTGGAACGCTCAAGCGTCCTAAGATCAGCGCACTATTCGCGCCGGAGTATCGACGGGTAACCATCGTGACTGCGATGCTGTCTGCATGTGCCTATGGGATCGCGTTTGGTGCGTTGCAATTGACGCCGCTTCGCATCGCTCCCGGCCTGCCTGAACTAGCCGCCCAGAGCAAAGAACTCGGGCCATTAAGAAAAGAAGCGGCGGCACTCAACAAAGCTTACGATGAGACCAAAGCTGATACGCCGGAAAGAAAAGAGATCAAGGACAAACTGCGGGAGAACAAGAAGAAACAAGACCCGCTCAACAATGAAGTGAAAGAGGTTGGCAACACGGTTCAGTTCTATCAAGAGATCGGAGGGCTGACGGGCCGCATCCTGCTGGCATGTTTGATCATCTTTGGGATCAGTAGAGTTATGTTGCTCAAGATCTTTCAAATCCCTGCACTTCTCATGATACCGCTAGCCTATTTCTTTTTGTTCCAGTCTGGGGGCGCGAGTTTCTACTGGGCCTATGGTTTCTGTGGATTGTTGGTGGTGGCTCAGTTTAGTTACTTCGGCGAGTACCTACCGAAAGTGTTTCCGCTCCACCTACGTGGCACAGGAGGCAGCTTCGCAACCAATGTTGGGGGCCGAATGGTCGGTACCAGTATGGCGGTCGTTACCACGAACATCGTTGCGCCCTTTCTTGCTGGAGCAGCGGACAAAGTGACACCGATGGTAATGGCGCAGGCAGCAGGATACGTTGCGACCGTGATCGCAGTCCTGGCGTTTATTATTGGATTCTTTTTGCCGGAGCCCAAAGGAGAGGTTTTGGATTAACGAATGAGCTCGTCCGTTACCCCATTCGTCAATCAGCTCTTTGGCTCGATCGAACGAGCCCGATCTATCGAACAGCTATTGCAAGAGCCGCTCGGATGGTCGCTCAGCGCTTGGCGAGTATCTGGGGTCGTTCTCATGGTTGCCTCCAAAGGAGCGTGGAAACGAACTTTGCAGATTGGCAAATGCACGGCGGAGCCACCGGACTGGAATCTCGCCAGCGAGTGCCTCGATGGGCGTCGCACCAATCATTCTGCTCTATGGACCTATTTGCCAATTCCCTCGCTCCTCAACAAAGATCTTGTCCTTTGTTGCCAGCCTGTTTTGAGCCAGCAACAAACAGAGATGGTTGTTGAACACTTGACCTTGGTCGGATTGACTATCGATACTTGGCAACGGCAGCAGCAGAAGGCTCGCGATGTGGTTCGCTTGAGTCAGATCCTCAACGTGGCGGCCGATTGGCATTCGCACCAAGACCTTGATCGTTTATTGCAAGACATCGCGCAAGCGGCCACAAGACTTCTGCGTTGCGATCGCGCAAGTATTTTCCTTTGGGACAAAGCAGCCCGCGAATTGGTCGGTCATCCAGCTCTTGGTATGGAGGGAAAACCGCTTCGAATCGCGGACGACAAAGGACTTGCAGGGGCTGTGCTCAAAAGTCTCCAGTCAAGGCGTTGGGATCGATCGGATCCTCATGACGAAGTGGATCGACGGGTGGATTCAAGCAGTGGATACCGCACCGATTCGTTGTTAGCTGTCCCACTAATGGACGCTCGCAACAAACCGATGGGGGTCTTTGAGGTTATCTATCTTGCGGTTGGTCGCTTTGATACGCAAGACGAAATCGATTTGATCGAACTGGCGCGGCACGCCTCGGCTGCGTTGGCCAACACACAGCAAATGCAACGACTCGTGCAAACCCGCGACCGTCTCACGCAAGACGCGCAGCAACAAGTGCAGTTGATCGGCAGCTCACCGGAGATGCAAACGCTCAAGGCTACCGTAACCCGAGTTGGCGATACCGACTTGGCTGTTCTACTGCTTGGGGAGAATGGTACAGGCAAAGAAGTGGTATCGCGTCAGATCCATTACCAAAGCAAGCGTCGGTTTGAACCGTTCATTGCCGTCAACTGCGCGGCCATCACCGAAACGCTTCTCGAAAGCGAGTTATTCGGACATGAAAAAGGGGCCTTTACGGATGCGCATGAAACGCGGAACGGCAAGTTTGAAATGGCCTCCGGCGGTACGCTCTTTCTCGACGAGATCGGCGACATGAGCTTGGCCGGCCAAGCGAAGCTGCTTCGTGTGCTCGAAGAAAAAGTAGTCGTTCGCGTCGGCGGTTCCGCTCCGATCCCTGTCAATGTGCGTGTCATTGCCGCCACCAATCAAAATTTGGTCGAGATGGTTCGGCAGAAGAAGTTTCGCGAGGATCTCTACTTTCGATTGACTGTGGTTACGATGAACTTGCCATCGCTTCGAAATCGTGGCGAAGACGTTTTGGATTTAGCTGATTTCTTTTTGAACATGTTTTGCGCTAAGATCGGGCGCAGCAAACCAACTTGGTCCGGCGGTGCTAAAAAAAGGTTGATGACGCATGATTGGCCAGGCAATATCCGTGAGCTGCGTAACATCGTGGAACGGATAGCCTACTTGACTACGAGTGATACTCTCGACGAGTCGGATTTGGACTTCGTCAGTTCGCCGCGATCCCTAACTGCAGATAGCCAAGGAACCATGGTGAATCTGAATCAATCCCTAGGTGATGCGACAGCGGATTTCCAAATCAAGTACATCGAGGAGCAGATCAAGGCTTGCCATCGCAACGTGACGCAGGCTGCGGAGAAGATGGGTTTGCAGCGTTCGAACCTATACCGCAAGATGAAGCAATTGGGTATGAAGCAACCGGACGCCTAACTCATCCAAGCTCTGACTTCGTATTCGATTTGTTCGTGCTCGATATCTTCATGAGCGGAAAGCAGATCTTGAACCGCAGCGACGGCTGCCCAAAGACGGACTTCCGACATTGTCCGATAAAGCTTGGCGACCATTTGTTCCAGCGTCTCGAGGCATTTGATGTCGCTGGCGGAGCGGGGACGAGCGATCGCCCAAGCTTGTTGCCAGTCGAGGCACCATTCGGGCACGAAGCCAGGATGGAGTGGTTCGCCGCGATAGATCATCTCCGCGACAGGACCTGCTAATATTACGGCGATCTCGTCGTTCAGTTTCCGTGGCCCACTCCATTGAATGTCGACTCTGCCGAAGAAATTGTCTTCTTCGGGAGCCACCGATGCGTGGCATGCTCTTGCTCCGCAGAGCACCGCCATAACGCAGTGGCCCGCTTCGTGATAGGCT
>JBBRGW010000213.1:0-7050 GCA_038223525.1 Pirellulales bacterium | reverse complement strand
ACCGGGGGATAGTGATTGGGCCGAGCTTCGCGAAGCACAAACCATGTCGATGGATAAGCTTGCCAATAGCGGCCAAGCAGTCATCGTCGACATCGGCGAAGGAAAAGACATTCACCCAAAGAACAAAGTGGATGTCGGCATGCGATTGGCACGCTGGGCATTGGCCAAGCAATACGGTATCGCAATAGACTATCAAAGCCCTCGCTACGAATCGATGGAAAAGGTAGGTGAGGGAATCGTAGTGAAGTTTGCGAACCGCGGAAAATCATGGCGGCCCTTCGACGTCAATATTCCGGTGGGATTCACCATCGCCGGTGAAGATAAGAAGTTTTACAACGCAGAAGCAAAGATCCTTCCAGATGGACGCGTTCAAGTTTCATCGGCCAGTGTGCCAGAACCTGTCGCCGTCCGTTACGCTTGGGCGCAGAACCCGATTTGCAATATGTTTGCAGACAACGGGTTGCCGCTAACGCCATTCCGAACAGACGACTGGCCCGGTGTTACGGTTGGCAAAGAATAAGCACATTGGGCGAGTGTTTCAGAAAACCGCGGCTAAAGCCGTGCGGTTAAAACCGTGCGGCTAATTGGGGTCTTTCGCTCAAAGACCTAGCAGGAAGTGGTTAGCTTCGTGGTTTGTAGCCGCACAGCTGGCTAAACATTTTGGCGGACGCTGGCAGCGTCCGCCACGATTGGCCTTGGTTCTCATCGCAGGCCTAAGGTTCGACCATTTGATAACCGGGTGACCAGTGCTTCAGAATTTCTTTAAGCGTGTTTCTCAGTCCCCTACCAATCCGTCTTCGAAAGCGGCCGCGCGTGAGTTCGACGTTGCGGATCTCTATCGCGGTCCGGTCGATGTCAAAGACGCGTTTGCATCCGCAGTTCCGCTCGACGAAAAACTTCGTCAAGCTTACTTTTGGATAGTCAATCACGCCGTCATTAGCCCGTTCTATGATATCGAGTACAACGAGGGGGCCTCTCAGACATTCCCGGTCGGCGAACGAGGGAATTTGGTCCAGTTGCCTTCTGGGCAAAGCTATTGCAGTTTTGTTCTCATGCCACTGCTTACCTTCGCAGTGAGAGCCAAATGTTTGCTGGTGGGTGGTCCGGGTCGTGGCAAAACCTCCAGCGCTGTCTTGATGGGAGTGTTAGCAGGTTACCCCATTCAAGAAGTGCGACGGGCCATCCAAAAGGGACAGCCCCAAATGACCATCTCAGATTTGCTGGGAAGCCCGCTCCCCTCGGATTTGATCAAAGCGCAAAGCATTGACCAAATCGGAATCGCATGGCGAAAATGGCTTGGTATGCGAGTCAAGATCATCGACGAATACAATCGCATTCCCACCCGTACGCAATCCTCTTTGTTGACCTTGATGTCGGACAACTACGCGGAATTGTACGACCAGACCTTGGAATGCCCTGAGGCCGCTTGGTATTTGACCGCAAATGATGACGCGGGCGGTGGAACCTATCAGGTGATCGAGGCTTTGCGAGACCGCATTGATGTGGTGGTCAAAGCGCTCCATTTCAATAGCCGATTTCTAGGTGAGTTACTAGAACGCATCGAAGCAGGGATCCGACCTGAAGAAATGATGCCGGCCCAAATACTATTTACCGCTGCCGAATGCGACCAAGTCCACCGCGAGATTCGCTCGATTCCTATCCCAGCCCAAGTACTGCGCCGCCTCGAGTTCTTTGCCAGTCAATTCGAATACTGCGAATCGGCAGCCTTCCAATTTGAGTACAAAACGAAAGATACGGTTAAGCTTTCGGGAATCGATTGGCAGCAAATTAGTTCGGCCGAGTCGGGTAAAGACAAGTTAAAGGATATTGGAGCGCAGACTAAAAATGGGGTTTCGGTTCGTGCCTTGATGACGACCCTCATGTTCGTCAAGGCGATGTCCTATTTTCGGGGTGCAGCGCAAGTGGACCTGGAGGACCTTCGACAATTGATACCGTTTGTGCTTCACGATAAACTGGTCCAAGATCCCGATTGCCCATTCTTTGAATCGGCCGATAACGCATCGTTTCGAAGCGATAAGATCGGATGGATTCGTCGTATGTTTGATATGTCGTGTGCCGAGTATGATCGTCTACAACTAGACCGCGATGATCCTGTTTTGAAAATGAGCATCGAATTCGAAAAAGGACTCGACGGTCTGGAACAGCGAGAGGTTCGAAAGAGGATGGTCGAGATCGAAAGGCTACTCAAATCCTGGAGCGGATCTCGCAAGTTCTACGGCCATATGTACGACGATGTGCTCAAACTCAAGTACCTGCACCAAAGATATACGAATTACCTCCGTTGGCTAACCTGGAAAGAGTAATCGTATGTTCGAGGACCAACGCGATGCGCTCAATGCCCTTTTTCGATCGCGTATCAAGCAGGGTGCAAAGATCGACTCGCAGGCGTTTGCAGAACATATCCGTACCCGGATCGTTCCATGCGTGGAGGCAATCAGTTTGGTGTTGCCCGAACGAACGCGTTTATCCACACTTGAACTGTTCGAGGTTTCACTCGATTTGTTTATGGTTGGCCATTTTGAAAATGAGTCGAAAACACCACACCTTTACAGACTTTGGAGCGAGCATCTACCAAAACTTGCCAAGCACTTGGCTTGCGACCCGCGTCGCGTCGCCGGTAGCCTGAGCAATGCGTTGATCAAGATCGAAATGCAATCAAGTCATACAGCGGAGCGCTGGCTGAGTCACGTCGAAACGGCAGCCCAATACACCGAAAGCGTCGATGAATTGCTGAACTTGGGGAAGGCCGCAGCGTGGCTATCTGGAATGCCGCACTATCGAACGTCCGCTATCGCCGCCATGCGATTGCTGCCTAAGTCGCTGATTCTACGGCTTTTGGAAATGCCCCTCGACTTGAACGAGCCGGATATCCATACGTCCCTCGAGAAAATGGTGGTGGATCCTTGGTATTCGATTTTAGGATCGAACTCGAGCGATGCGATGCAAGTTCGGCAAGTCGGACACTGCGGCGCGTTCGTCGGCTTTGGTGGCGAGATGAGGAAGCCACCAGTAGTCACAGCGAACGAGGGAATGTTGGTGGCGAGCGACGGGCAACATGTTTGGCAGATCTTCGCTGACCGTTTCGGCGCAGTGACGCAGCGCATCGACCTGTCCCCCTTTCATGAAAACAAAATCCAGAAGAAAACGGATCCGCGATTGACCACCGGTGGCTTGATTCGATGGGGAGAGTCACAACTGAAGCGTCCTGATCTTGCCAATGCATCGAGTTCTGCCTTCGACGGAGGAACGTTTGCGGTAACCATCCCGACTTCGTTTCAAGTGGTTTTATTCGCGCAAACGGCCCCATTAGCACATTCCGTTATACCGGCCGTAAAAACGGTCGCTACGCCGGGCGTCGGGGCATGAGCAAGGACTCAAACGAAGCACTCGAAACGTTGAAAGTACTCGAAGCATTGCAAGCCAGATGGCTTGGAGCATGGCCGCAGGCGATTGCGGATTGGAGTCCGACCGTGCAGTTGCACGAGCCTACATGGTGTTACGATGTCGAGGATGAGCAGCGAGCATCGTTGAGCGGTAGCTTCGCCATGATACGCTTGGTAGATCATTCCGTGGTCATCTCTTTAAAGCAAATTTTGGAGAATGGACTTAGTGAATTTGCTCCTGAGATCCTTGCACATGAGATCGGCCATCATGTCTATTGCCCCTCCGATTTGACAGACAATGCGAGAATGTTGGCGAGGATGCGACGCGGCCTACCGGGTTGCGAAGCGTATGCACCGATGATCGCAAATCTCTACGCGGATCTCCTGATCAACGACTACCTTCAACGTTCCGGTGGTCGGAACATGGCGGGTGTATACCAAGCGATAGAAAAGGGTGAATCGCGTTCGTCACTCTGGCAACTCTATCTCAGGACATACGAGGTGCTATGGAGCCTCCCTAGGAAAACCCTGACAATACACGATGTCCTGCCTCGAACCCATCAAGATGCAGTGCTCTGCTCGAGACTCATTCGTAGCTACTCCAAGGATTGGCTCGCCGGTGCGGGTCGCTTTGCCTGCCTGTTCTTACACTATGTTTCCGAAGAAGCCGAACGGGCGCGGGATGCGGCGAGGTTTTGGTGCGATGCGGTTGAAGCAGGAATGGGAGGAGTCCCGGAAGGAATCGCCGAACTCGAAGACGACGAACTAAACGGGACCATCCATCCCGCCGAGGATCCTGAACTATCAGGCTTGGTTCCAATCGAATTGCCCGAACAAGCAGAGATCGCCAAAAAAAGAATCGGAAGGGTTCCGAACGCATTATCCGGTCGAAAGTCCATCAGGTCGTACCGAGACCCGTTCGAGTATGCAGAGATACTACGCGCCTCGGGGGTGAATCTACCCTCACAGGACATTGCGATGCGCTATTATCGCGAGAGAGCAATTCCTCATCTCATTCCATTTCCGTCGCGAGAGAATGCGAGCTCCAAAGACCCTCTACCCGAAGGACTTGATGTTTGGGACCCCTCTAGCGACATCGATCAGATCGATTGGATAGGAACACTCTCGACCAGCCCGGTTGTCATACCGGGAGTAACCACGCGCGAACGCTTTTTCGGTACCTCATCAGGAACGGAACGAGAACGCACCCCGTTCGATCTATATCTGGGGGTCGATAGTTCGGGCTCGATGCAAGACCCCGGTATGATCCTCTCCTATCCAGTGTTGGCTGGCGCAATAATAGCCTTGTCAGCTCTACGAGTTAACGCCAGCGTTAAAGTGGTGTTGTCGGGTGAACCAGGAACTTCGATCTCCACCGACGGTTTCATTCGCAATCGATCCCTCGTACTTCAAACACTCGTCAACTACCTAGGGACCGGCTATTCTTTTGGAATCCATCGGTTGACGGAGACGTTTCATGACACTGCCAAACACAAGAATCCTGTTCATATTCTGATTTTAAGCGACTATGACATGTTTGCGATGCTAGATGAACAGGGGGGCAAGAAGCTAGGATGGGATGCGGCTCGCGAAGCGGCAGAACGCTGCGGCGGTGGAGCGACTTACGTGCTGCAATTGCCGGGCTTCGAAGGCAAGCTCGAAAACAAATTCAGTCCAAAGGTCGATCGCATGAAACGAGACGGTTGGAATGTGCATTTTGTCAACTCGATGGAAGAGTTGCTGGATTTTGCGCGTCGTTTCAGTCGGGAGCAGTACCATGCCCGTCCATAAGTGCCAACCATGAACAGCGATGGACCACAACTCGAATCGATGATGCATCGACTTAGCGAATGCCCCATCGAATTCATTGAGACTTGCATAGCACCGGGCGGTTTGACGCAAGTCTTCGCGATCGTGAGCGACCATTTCCGGGCATTGGGTTCGGCCAACCCGATGACAGCCGAGGGTTGGTCCAAGAACCCGTTCGGTCAAATTGCAAAATCGTCGAATGCACCAGCGGCAAATGACCTTGCAAGGTATTGGGGGCTAATAGGCGTAGCGACGTGGCTCTTACATGATGAATGGTTCCGCGCGAGACCAGCGTTGGGCTTGAAATCTTGGGAGTGGTTGAACAGCGATTCCCTCAAGGAACTCGCAGAAATAATTCGCCCTGAGCATTTTGTTCAGGACCCCGATCGACGTGAAGAACTAGTCCGGTTGTGCCTCTCCACAATGGACCTGCGCCCATTGGGTGAATCGATCGAGCAGGCGTTGGATCGCAAGCAGACCCTGGATAGCGTGGAACGCCAACGCATCCTTCGCGATACCGCGGAGCAAGAGCGTCGAGCCCGAGAAGTGCGCGAAGCGATGGCCAAAAAGCGGGCAATCGAATCGGCAAGTCGGTATGGAGAGTAAATGGGATGTACCCTGAGTTAACCGAATCCGAGCGATTTCCGATTCTCACTTCGCGCGGCCAACAGCTCTTGCGTCGCATGCGGCAACATCCCAACGCACCGATGTGGAATTGGCCGAACGGCGAACAACTCGATGAAGCTGGATTGCAGCGGGTGCTTTCCTTTGCGGAATCGCTGAGGGAGCAGCCCAAGTTTCTCACTCCGTCGCCGCCAGATTGGCTGGAATCCTTTGTGCGAAAATGTTTGAAGGAGGTCCCTTTTTATCGAAAGCGATCTAACAAGGACACGCCTTTTCACGCTATCCCAAGCTGCCGTCGTTCGGATTTGGCGCCTCGCGTCTGGGAGTTTGTGCCTGACTCCGAGCCGCTCGATCAAACGATCGTTTTTTCCAGTAGCGGTACTTCGGGCCACCCTACTCGAACACCCCATCATCCCTATTCAGCAGCCTGCGGAGTGCCGCTGATCGAGTTCGCGTTGAAAACACTGCATGGCATTGAACTCCCGCGCGGGCCGGAGAACGTTGCTATCGCCAACGTGGCTGCTTACCCTGGCGCATTTACCACCGCCATCGTCATCGCGTATTTGGAAGAAGCTGGATGCGTACGAGTCAATCTGCATCCCTCGGACTGGAGGTCTCCAATGGATTGCGCTAAATTTCTTCGGGAATGGCAAGCGCCCATTTGGTTGGGGGACCCCGTCGCTTTCGGAGCGCTTGAGAGTGTGGACGTCGGCTATTCGCCCAAAGCCATCATCTCCAGCATCATGCATATGTCCGATGCCTACCAGACTAAGCTGAGTCAGCGATACGGTTGCCCAGTTCTCGATCTTTACGCGATGACCGAAGCGGGGATCATTTCCGTACGCACCAACGATGGTCAGCAAGTACTACCGCACGACTTGCATATCGAAGTGCTAGACGCGAACGACCAGCCTTGCTCTCCGGCTGAGATCGGGGAGATTACGTTGACTGGAGGCCGAAATCCCTTTTTACCATTGCTTCGCTATCGGACCGGCGATCATGCATCGCTGAAGATCATTAACGGCAATCGCATACTCTCCCAATTTCATGGAAGAGAACTTTTCGAATATCGCACCGCGTCGGGATTGGCAATCCACAGCATGCAATTGACTCGACTGATGCGACATCACCCAGTACTTAAGTACGAGATGAAAAGATCAGCCAACGAACGTTTCCAACTGGTTTACCAGGGGGATATCAATGCGGACCTTTT
>JBBRGW010000212.1:0-7059 GCA_038223525.1 Pirellulales bacterium | reverse complement strand
ATCCCTGGCCAGTCGCTCCTATCGATGGACTTGCCATTTCGAATCACCGGCCGCGACGACTTAAAGGCCAATCGATGGGGCTGGGGCCGCGAAGGAGTAGATGGAGATGGTCCGCAGCAAGGTGAGGGAGACGCTCCAGATAAGCCGGACGGCACCAAAGATGGAAAAGGTCCGGGTAAAGGAGGCAAACAACCAGGAGATAAGCAACAAGAAGGAAAGCAGAAGGGCGATAAACCATCTGGCGATGCCAAACAACAGGGCGATGCCAAACAGAAGGAGGATGGAAAAAAGGATAGTGATGGCGACCCTCAAGCCGACCAAAAACCTGCGCCGAACGAGCCCAGGAATAACGGGGGCGAGAAGCCAATCCAAGACCACCAAGATAAAGGCGAGCAAGACACACCAGATAGACCAGATCAAGACAAACCAGACAAGGGCCAGCCAGAACAGGAACAACGAAAAGGAGAACAACGAAAAGCAGAACAGCCAAACAGAGACCAACAGCAAAACGCAAAGCAACCGCCACCTGAAAACAAACCCGAAGGTGATCAACCGCCGCCGCCACCCCCCCAATCGCTTTCGATTCAATGGGATCTGTCCGCTGCGTTTCAGTGGTTAGTGATGATCGTGATGGCAATCGCAGCGATTGTGTACGCAATCGTTTATAGAAGAGAGTTGTTGGCTGCAATCAAGAGTTTTCGAGATTGGCTTAGTGCGCTTTTGGGGGGCCAGAAGAAGTTGCCACCGCCGAGAAGTCATTCTGTCGAAGACCCTGCGGTGATTGCAGAGTTGTATCCTCCGTTTCACACCTTCGAAGATCCGTTTACAAGCAATGGGTGGACATGCGAGCAAATAGTGCGACACATGTATCGTGCGATGTTGTCGTGGGGATACGAGCATCGTATTGTGCGGCGCGAGGACGAGACACCGGAAGAATTCATGCGTCGTCTGTTTCGTCGGTTCCCTGAGCAGCAGGAGTCGTTCTCCACGCTAGGTACGCTTTACAATCGCATTGCTTATGCGCGCGGCAAAGTGTCGCCGGTCGAATTAAAGCCAATGGTTGACCTATGGAAATGGTTACTCAAGAAAACTCCCTAGTGTGGCACTCTGGTCCCCACCGTGATTTTCCGTCAGGTTCGTCCAGCGACCTCGGATTCATTATATGCCTTCGCTTTTTTCCGCATCACGTAGGCGAGTCTCTTCGAGACTCGCAGAAATCAGCGTCTCGGAGAGACGCTGCTAGTGCATTAGACGAAAAAACTTCTGCGCAGGTGCTTAGCTTCAAAAGTCGCACCCGGCAGGTGCGACCTACGGTGCTGTTTTCGGTTGGTAGTCCATTGCTCGATGGTAAGTATGGGCGATTTGGAGGAGCTTTGTTTCTGCGAGTGTTGGGCCCTGCAATTGCATGCCAATCGGTAACCCGCTTGCGGTCGTCCCGATGGGCATTGATAGAGCCGGGATGCCTGCCAAATTCGCACCCACGGTGAACAAATCTTCGAGATACATTTGAACTGGGTCGTCGACTTTCTCGCCGATCAAGAAAGGGGGCGTTGGGGTCGTTGGGCCCAAAAGAACGTCTACCGTTTCAAAGGCCGCATCGTAGTCTTGGCGAATCAACCGTCGCACCTTGAGCGCCTTCTTGTAGTACGCATCGTAGTAGCCAGCGCTGAGTGTGTACGTTCCTAACATGATTCGACGCCGTACTTCAGCGCCAAAACCTTGTGAACGCGTTTGGCTATACATCTCGATCAGTGGCGACTGGGCTTTACCCCCTGCCATCGCGGGCTGCCGGTTCTGCTCCAACGCTGCTCGGAAACCGTAGTGTGCCCCATCGTATCGAGATAGATTGCTGCTGGCTTCGCTCGGTGCGATGATGTAATACGTAGGAATGGCATACTTTAAATACGGCATCTCGATATCGACGACTTGATACCCGAGCCGTTTGTACTCGTCGATCGCTTTCGCGATCGCACTGCGAATTTCATGATCGAGCCCAGGTCCATCTATTTGTTCTCGAATGACTCCGATCTTGGCACCGGGGCGGGGATTACCGAGTTCGCCGACGTAGTCTTCGACAGGAACGTTTAGGCTTGTCGAATCGCGGGGGTCATGACCGGCGATGGTTTGCAATGTGAGCGCCAAGTCTTCGATCGTATGTCCGAACGGTCCGGCTTGATCGAGGCTGCTCGCATAGGCGATCAGACCGTATCGGCTGACACGGCCGTAGGTTGGCTTGAGTCCGCACACGCCGCAGAAAGCTGCAGGTTGGCGAATCGAGCCACCGGTATCTGTTCCAATGGAGATAGGAACCATTGCCGCGGCAACGCTGGCAGCTGACCCGCCGCTGCTGCCGCCACAGGTTCGAGCGAGGTCCCAGGGATTGTATGCCGGTCCTTGGAATCCGGTTTCGGTCGAGCCTCCCATCGCGAATTCATCGAGATTGGTTTTGCCCAAGATAACCAAACCTGCTTGCCGCAATTTGGTCACGACGTGCGCGTCATAGGGGGAACGGTACTTTGCAAGCATGCGTGAACCGCAAGTCGTATCCGAATCGGTCGTGCATAGGATATCTTTGATGGCGATCGGCATTCCCGCCAACGGCGAGAGTGTCTCACCGGATACGCGTTTGCGATCGATGGCGTCGGCGGTTTTCAGAGCGAGATCGCCGTCCCACGAAATAAACGCATGAACGCTGGGTTGCAATCGTTCAATGCGATCGAGAAAAAATTGTGTCACTTCGCGACTGCTTAGTTCGCGCGAGGACAGTTTCGGGGCGAGTTCATGTACAAAAGGGGGCAATTGGTTCATGCCATGAAGATAGATCAGACTCGAAAGCTAGAAAAGCCCTGTACAGACGCTTAACACGTCTACGAAGCATTCAAAAAAAGCGGAACTCAAGAGAATAGAATGTGAAAAATGGCGAACCTGTGCCCCCTGGACTGTGCCTAAGGCGGAATTACGAGGATATCCCGAAATGATGAACAGGATTGGGCGCAAGATTGATTCGCACTACGAACAATTCGGATTTTGATGCGTTGATTGAGCTCGCGACGGCCTCGGGCCTATTCGAGCCCGACCAAACGGAGTTGTTGGCAGAAATGCTGCGATACCCTAACGAAAAGGAGGTGTGGTTCACCGATGATGACGGCAGCGGCCCGGTTGGAGTTGCTTACATGGCGCCTGAAAAAATGACGCACGGAACATGGAACCTATATTGGATCGCCGTCCATCCGGACCACCAGCGAAAGGGCCGCGGCAGGGCCATACTTCAACACGTCGAGGATTGGCTAACGGAGAAACGGCAAAGGATTTTGTTGGTAGAGACAGCCGGCGTGGAAGACTTTGAGTATGTCCGCAATTTTTACGCAAACAACGGCTTCGAGTCAGAGGCTCGTATTCGTGACTTTTACGCCCAAGGTGTCAGCAAAGTCGTCTTTCGAAAAGTGCTAACTACAACCCATGGTTAGACTCATCAGGATTTGAGACAAAAACCATTTTCGTTTATAGGTTTCATGGTCGTGCCTGGTAAACCAATTTACCCCCCACATAAGTTTGATGCACTTGAATGTCCCTTACTTGGTCTAATGGGCAGTTCAAGATGTCGGTCTCGAGTACAATCAAGTCTGCTAGTTTGCCAGGCTCTATGGATCCCTTCTTGGATTCCTCAAACGATAGCCAGGCGTTGTTCATCGTATACAGTCGAATCGCTTGTTCGCGATTGATCGTCTGTTCAGGATACAATTCAATGCCATCAAGACGCGGCTGTCGTTTCATCGCAATCCACATTCCAAGGAACGGATTGTAAGGATTCACGGAACGCAGGCTTCCAATCTTTTGCATGTGATCCGAACCGCCCCCAACCATCACCTGCTTGTCAAAGAGCGTTCGATAGGGCTGAAAGTATCGCATGCGTTCCTCGCCAAACTGCTTGCGCAAAGTCTTTCCGTCCAGCCAAAGCCAAACGGGTTGCAAGTCTGCCACGATCCCAAGCCTCGCCATCGTATCGATGACCTCGGGGGACATAAAATTGCAATGCGTTACACAAGGACGCTTGTCCCTAATCGAAAAATCGTCGCGGTCGATGGTTTCGTAGGTTTTCACGAGCAACTCAACTGCAGCGTCCCCTACCGAATGGGCTGTCATTTGCAGATCATTGGACAACGCCAACTTGCTGATCGCATATAGCTTTTCCGGGTCGATATAACGAACGCCGCGGTACTCGGGGTCATTGATTCCGTAGATCTTGCTTACGCCCCACGGTTTTTGCATGTAGGCGCTCCCAGTCAGCATGCCACCGTCGAGAAACACTTTGACTCCTCGCAGCCAAAGCCGATCGTCGTACGCATGGTGCGGCGACGTGGATGCCTTGACGATCCTTTGCTTGATCGTTTCCATCGAGTCCGCCGCATTGATCGCGGAAAAAAGAAACACGCGGCAGTTCAGGTCATTTGAGTCTTTCAGAGATTGATAAGTGAGGATAGCATCATCGCTTGCGTTGCGATCCGAAATGCTGGTGATTCCAACCGAGTTGTAGTCCGCAAGGAGACGCCTTAACTGCGTTTTGCGATCGGCATCGTTCGGTTTTTTTCCTGTCGCTGGCACCTTTAGAAATTTCTCGGCACTCCGAATGATGCCAGTCAACTCGCCTGTTGTAGGATCCAGTTCTATTCGGCCATTGATTCCTTCTGGAAACTGAAAGTTCTTGTCGATACCGCTTAGTTTCAATGCCATCGAGTTCAAAGCTGCGTCGGGGCCGGTTCGGAAAAAAACGGGGTTGTTCGGTGCGACCCGATCCAGCTCTTCTCGATTCGGAAAGCGTTGGTCGTCCAACCGAGTGATAAAAACTTGACTGACCGTGATCCATTCTCCAGCCTCAACCACATCGACACGACTCTTAATGTAAGCCAACACCTCCTCGATCGTCTGCATCGTTGGAATCGCGTGAGCGAATTCGTGCATGGATGCGTCCGTTGCATGCACATGGGAATCGATCAAACCCGGGAGCATCGATTTCCCTTGCATGTCGAATCGCTTTGTCGCAGGACCTGCCAGCCGCAGAACTTGTTCATTGGACCCGACCGCTACAATTTTCTCGCCGGAGATAGCAACCGCTTGTTGAATAGAAAACGCATTGTCAACGGTGATGATCTTGGCGTTATGAAAAACGACATCGGGGAAGTCACTGATTGGAAACGCACGTGCGGTGGCAGAGCAGGTTAGCGCAGAGGCGAATGCGACAACCAAAATAATTTTCTCAAGCAATTCTCTCATGGTCTCTCCAAGCGAAAGGGGGGGGCTGTGCTCGCCCGCCGCTGCGCGGGTTAAACATTATCAGGTAAAACGATTTCCCAGAGTGAAGCCCACTCGAGCCAGCAAATGTGCTCTAGCGTTTCGGCTTCTTCGGCATTCGGTTTGGATTGTTGGTTTTGATGTTCGACCGCGGTGACCAACTCCGATGGGTTAAATCGGTTGGCTTGCATGATCTTGAGGCTGCTTGCGCTAGCCAACAGCCCCGCTTCAGAAAGACTTCGCTCCATCGACCGCGACAAAGATTGCAACATGCTATCATCCTTGGCCTGTTTAAACCAATACTTCGAATTCCAATAGTCCCCCTCCAATCGATGAACGACACCGTGCAGATAACTGGCCAGTGGCGTTTTCCCATCCTGAACTATCTCGTGCGGCGAATCAATTGCTCCGACCCTTAGCCATAGCATGGCTGTGACCAATGAGTCGCTAGGCAACTGCGATGCTGCGATCCAATGCTCCAGTCGCCATCCTTCGAACGTCGGCGATTCTGTCGTCGCTCGCAGTGGAGCCGAGTGGGGCAGTTTGTCGAGCCAATGTTGCAGAGGCTGACACAAGCACGGTTTCGAAGGTATGTTCATTCGACATCCAATTCAATTCTTTTCAAGCGGCCTGAAGAACCTGTTTTGATCGAAACTTGATTTCTGCGAATCCCGAAATGGCTCGCGAGGAGGGAAATAAGTTCTGAGTTGGCCTTGCCATCAATTGGCTGCGCTTTGACAAAAGCGACAAGCCCACCGTCGTCGTTGCTTTCGATTTTCGATTGACGGGAGTTCGGCTTGACTTTGACCTCAATGATTTTTGTCATGCGACCGCTTTGCGGTCAAGGATCTTTCTAAAGGATTCCGTCGCCTTTCCCGCATGTTCTGCCCCCCAGATTGCTTTACCGACGGCTACTCTCTCAATGCCTGTCTCTAACAAAGCGTCTACGTTCGACAACTCGATTCCGCCGATAGCGAAAGCGGGCAAGGGAGAGCCGGCGCTTCGAAGGAACGCTGTAACCGCGGTCAAGAAAGCGAGCCCAGCAAACGTGGTGAAATTCTTGGTATTGGACGGATAGGTTGGCCCGCAGCCTATGTACTCCACTCCCAGCTCGATCGCCACACGGACTTGTTCTATGTCGTGGGTCGATAGCCCTAAAACGCATGTCGGCCGAATCAGCGATCGCGACTGCGAGACGCTCAAGTCGGTTTGCCCGACATGCAATCCAAAGGCATCAGTGCATTGCAGTACATCCGCACGGTCGTTGACGATGATGCGTGTCTCTGCGGTATCGATCGCTTCGACAGCCGACTGAGTGTAGCGGATCAACTCCTGTGCATCGAGTTGTTTATCCCGGATCTGAATGAGATCAACTCCTGCCTGGCTGATTTCTTGTACCCTCGAAACAAAATCGTCGATCGGTAGTTGGCAATCTACTAGGACATACAATTTAGCATCAGCCAGAAACACAACGTCCCGCTTTTGAGACAGCATCAACTCCGCATTGAGATCGTAAGCTTTGTACCGAATGGATTCGATTGCGGGCGCCGAGTCTGGATACATGTATTTTGACACTTCTTCGAGGCATCGCAACGATTGTTGAATTCTCTGAGCTGCAGCGGAAGTGATTTCTGGCATCCCTCCCGTTCGCGACGTTTCGGCTGCGGTTTTGGTTTCTCTGCCAACATCCTGGTCGGCATCGCGACTGGCGTAGAGCTCTCCGTGACTCCATGCCTGTGTAGCTGCCCGGAGTCGATGCCGGAGCATTTT
>JBBRGW010000211.1:0-7059 GCA_038223525.1 Pirellulales bacterium | reverse complement strand
CGAAGTACCCGATAAAACAATCCTAGAACATTTAGAAAATGCTCATGATAGTAAACGGAAGAATAAGGATAAACGACTCCAAATGATTCTTGCAAACGAGCTTGAACAGCGTCTCGAATACAACAGGGCAATCGCTGTTGCAGAGCAAGTTATTGCGGTCGATCGAGACTTGAGTTTGGAGCTCGTAAAGCTCTATGCTCGAATCGGACTTAAAGAAAAGAAACTGGAAACGGCAAAGATAGCCGATGATTACTTCTTGAAAAAAACCACAGAATCCCATCAAGAAGGCGATTACATCTCCGCCGCGGATGCAAGATTGTTGCAGGACAAACCGAGCGATGCGATTGAAATCCTTATAGAAGGATTGCAATTCAATCCAAAATCAGAGTCCATTCGACGAAAGGTCTGCAAAATCCAAGTGGAGTCCTACCGGAGCTCTATCAAAAAGAATGAGGACGGAACTTTTGAACTCGACTTGCCTCTATTGGAAACGGCAGCCGATACCGACCCGACAGACCCCAGCATATCCAGCGAAATTGCGAAGCTTCTACCATTTGGGAAAAAGCCTACGCTCAAGCTGTTGGACGTTCTTAAACGTCAAATTGAACTCGACAAAGTAAGTGTGCAGTCGCTTCGTTTGCTCGGTGAAGGTTTTTATGCAAGGGGGAATTTTGAAGCGGCCAAGAGATACTGGGAGTTAGCGCTCGCAAAAGCTCCGGATGACTTTGTGGTTCTCAATAACTTAGCCACTTGTTTGATCGATCTGTCGAGTTCGAATGTGGATCGCGCACTCGAAATGGTTGTTCGAGCTAACTCGTTACAACCAAATAATGGGGACATACTCGATAGTTGGGGCGATGTACTGGTTGTCGCAAATCGACTAAAAGAAGCGATCCCTAAGTACGAATTGGCCATCAAAGTAAATCCGAAACGTATTGTTACCCGCCGAAAATTGATTCAAACTTACGAAAAGTGCGGGATGCTCGAGGATGCAAAAACCCACACCACTGTTTTGGAAGGCATTTTAAAACAAGAATCGAGCGCTAAGTAGCAGGACGATGTTCATTTCCGTTCTGGCCCAATGTTAAATTAGTGTTCGATTAGCGAAGCTTAGCGTTCCAACCGTTCATTGCCGCCACGTTGGTGAAGGTCGCTGCGATGACAGTTCGATGTAACTTAGCACCGAAGCCTAAGGTACTACAAGCTCTACTAGAGCCGGTGTTTTGTCGACTTTATCACGCAGTCTGTTTGATTCAATCGCCAATTGTTCCATCGCCGGATCGACCAGTTGGTATCGCACATCCCGTTGGTGGGCCGTGTAACCAAATTCCTCGATCGCACCGCGAATTTGGTCTAAGGTCAAAAAGTGCACTGTGCCTGCCTCGGCAACGACGTTCTCCTCGAGCATTAACGAGCCCATATCGTTTGCTCCGAACGCAAGTGCCAGTTGTCCTATTTTCAAGCCTTGTGTAACCCAACTGCTTTGGATATTCGGTATGTTGTCCAGGTAGAGGCGAGCGACCGCCTGGGTCTTCAAGTATTCAAAGGAACCGGTCGGCGGGATGTTGGCAAGGTCGGTGTTGTCTGGCTGAAAGGTCCAGCAAATGAAAGCAGTGAAACCATGTGTCTCATCTTGCAGTTGTCTGACCCGTTCCAGATGTTCCACTCTTTCGGCAAGTGTCTCCACGTGCCCAAACATCATCGTGACGGTGCTCACACCGCCCAATTCGTGCCAAACACGCATGACGTTCAGCCAATCATCGGTCATTACTTTGCCACGCGTGATTTCGCTCCGCACGCGATCGACCAAAATCTCTGCCCCACCGCCTGGGATGCTTCCGAGTCCCGCCTGTTTCAATCGCTCCAGAACAGTGCGAATTGGGAGTTTGTTGATCTTGGTAAAGTGGTGCAACTCAGGTGGGCTGAATCCATGGATGTTGACCATCGGGAATTCGCGACGGATATCTTGCAGCAGTTCTTCATACCAATCTAGGGTAAAGCTCGGATGAAGCCCACCTTGCATCAGGATCTGATTGCCGCCCAGTTCGACTGTCTCACGAACTTTTTGCAGCAGTTCGGCTCTCGGCAGCACGTAGCCTTCGGCGCTCTTGGGTGCTCTGTAGAACGCGCAGAAATCGCACACAGCGGTACAGATATTGGTGTAGTTGATGTTGCGATCGATGTTGTAGGTGCGATAGGGCTCCGGATGGAGTCGCTCCGTGACTTGATTGGCGGCGAAACCGATGGAGGCAAGATCTCGACTTTCGAGAAGCGTGAGAGCATCCTCTGGACTAAGCCGTGTACCCTGAACGGTTCGCTCCAATATGGAAGAGATAGATGAAGTTGGTGTAAACATGGTGGGTTTTATTACCGATTCGTTGAGACGAGGCCTAATGCTTGGCAGCAGCGCCGAAATTCGTTAAGTCCAGCCAACTCTTTTTCTTCCAAAAAGAAACGAATGTAGTTGGTCAAGTAGTCTTCGCATTGCTCCGCAGACAAGCGGTACTTCGGAGCGGATTGATTTGCGATTTCTCGAATGTTTCGCAAGCCATCATCGCGAGTGTTTTCGAAAGTCGTTCTCCAATGTTGGGTTGCAAAATCATTTACTCGTGCGACCCACATCGCGAAGACGAATGGCAAACCGGTTTCTTCGAACCACGCTTGTCCCAAATCCCAATCGCTTTGAAAAGCGGTTCGATAATTTTCGGGATGCATCGCACGATCCCCGATCACAAGCACTGCATCTGCAGGGCAGAGGATCGGATCGTCCTCCATTCGCAATGGAATGGTGGTTGGGATGATGCCGAAGCGTTTATGCAACAAAACTTTGCTCAGTGCTGCGCTGGTTCGCGAGCCTTCGTCCAGCGCGAGCGTTTTCACTTTGGACGGATCGCATCGGAAGAAGATCCGAACGGACCACACCGGACCTTGGCAGGCGATCACCGCATCGGAAACGATTTGAAACTCAGGGCGTTGAAAAAACTCAACAACGGGGATGAGGCCGATATCAATAGTCCCTTCGGCGAGGTCGCTTGCGAGTCTGCTAGGCAAGTCCAAAGTAAGGGTGCCTTGACCATTTAGGGATTTCTCTAACCCGTAGATCAGTGGCTTGGTATTGAGATACGACACAGCACCGATGCGAATAGGCTTGATGGAAGTGCGAGTGGGGCAACCTTCCGGCCGATCGATTTGGATGCCTGTGCTTGAATGAATACTGGATTGGATCATTGTATTGCTCCTAACAATACGATCCAACCGTTCTGCTAGCCAATCCTTAACCATGGTGAAAAACGCAAGCTACGCCTTCCATAAGCAGCCTGCCCACGACCAACCGACACCGAATCCGACGAGCACATTTTGGCTACCTGGCAGGATTCCACCTTCATTTCGAAGATCCTGAATCAAAATAGGCAGGGTGCTAGAGACGGTGTTTCCTCGATCATGCAATCGGATTGGCAGTTTTTGATCATCTACTCCGAGGGCGGTTTGGAGGTGTTCCAGCATTTTTCGGGTGGCTTGGTGCATTAGGAAATGGCTGACATCAGAAAGTTGCAAATTTGCTTTCCCCACCATATCGCGGACCAATTGAGGAATTGCACCGATAGTAAAGCTCATGAGGCTAGGTCCGTCCATGTACAGTCGGCTGGACCATCGTTTGCGATGCCGCGGCTCAATGGCTTCCTCTTTGCATCGAGCTCCCCCGTCGTTTACGATCAGGGTGTCTGCACCACTCCCGTCGGTTCCATACTCAAATCCACAAAGTCTGGGCTCGTCACTTGTTTCGATTAGTGTTGCGGCTGCACCATCGCTAAAGATCGTTCGTAAAGAGCGGTCGTCTTGATTAATGTATTTCGAATAGGTCTCGGCCGTTACCAATAGGATTCGTTTGCACTGTCCGCTCGCCATCAGTCCTTGAGCGAGCGACAGTCCATAGACAAAGCCTGAGCAGCCAAGATTAATATCAAGGGCCCCGCAGTGTGTGCTCAGCCCTAATCGATCCTGTACCAAACAAGCGGTAGTCGGTAATGGATAATCGGGTGTTTGCGTGCAAAGAAGCAGGAAGTCGATGCTTTTGGGATCAATATTCTGCTCGGCAAACAATTTCCTGCATGCTTTGACAGCTAAATCAGAAGCGGTTTCGTTGGGCTCCGCGAGATAGCGTTGGTAAATCCCGGTCTTTTCTGCGATGAGAGCTACATCCCAATCCGGATTTTCCATCTGGAGCTGCTCGTTGGTTTCCACTCGTTCGGGAAAATGAACGGCAATAGGGCCGATTTGAGAATATGGCACGTTTGCCGTCTTCGACAAAAGAGGAATGGATGATCGATCAGCCGTGATGATACCCGTTCGGAATGAACTGCGAAAGATCGCACTTCAGGTCCGTAGCCACCCCATCCAAACAAGAAGCCCGCAGCGTGCACTGCGGGCTTCAAAAACGCATCGTCTGTAACGAGCGGTAGTTTGGGTTATAACGATCGTAGTTCGGGACCCATTTCCCGAACGCAGTTAGCGGACGGGATCAATGTTCCCAGTTTACAGCTACTTAACGCAACCGCAGCTAGGGGCAACGGTCGTAGAGCAACCACATCCGCTTGCCGGTGCAGCGGTTGGAACCGGAGTTCCGCAGCCGCAGCCGCCTGCTGAGCCGCTCATGTAAGAACCAGATGTCGAAACTCCGCTCGAAGCCCCAACGCCTGCACATGGATTGAAGGTATACGCAACCAACTTTGGAACCATTTTGCAAACTTGCACTTGAACTTCCTTTGTCGTTGGAACTTGTACGCTCACGGTATAGTCCTCAACGACATCTTCCGTTACGGTCTCGTAACGAATAGTCTGGAATGGTTCCACAGTTTGGGTTGGCACATTCACAGTGAAGGAAATCTCTTTGGTCTTCTTTTCCGTTCTATAAGTTACAACCGGATACGTTTCTTGTTTCGTTTCCGTCTTGTAGCTAAGAACGCGGCGTGTGCGTGTTCGCTGTTCGTCATTATAACTGACAACTTTGCGAGTACGCGTTCGCGCTTCTGGAGCGTATTCAACAACTTTCTTGGTTCCGGTTCGCTGCTCTGGTTTGTAAGCGACATAGGCGCACTCGTAAGGAACTTGAGTGCTCTGTTGTTCATAAACCGTATAAGCAACGTCTTCGTTTTGGTATGTGTTGGTTACCACGGAGACCTCCTCCGTCATCATGCTGGGAACCCATACGCGGCGAGTCGTCGTCATGGATTGCGGTGCAGCAACCGGTTGTGCGCATCCGCCAGCCATCGCTCCGCCATAGACTACGTTGCCACTCACGATTGCATTCCCGCCGCAAGCGGAACCAGCAGAGGAGCCACAAGCCGAGGTCGCAGCAGCGCTGCCACATGACGAGCATGAGCTCGATCCGGAGCAGTTTGATGTCTTTCTGCAAATTTTACCGCAATGGTTTGAACGAACTGCGAACATTGAATTACCGCATCCGCCGCCTGAAACCACGGTCGTTGCCATAGAGGCGTTTCCGCAGCCATTCGAGACACCCATGACTGGCATCGAGTAAGACATTGCAGGAGCAGCATAACCGGATTGGGCTGCACCGTAACAGGAACCGGCGACTTCTTCGACAACTGTTTCCCAATGACCGTAGTCTTTGGTAACCGATTGAGTCGAATAGCTAGGCACTGCACGTTGGACTGTTCGGGTTTTAACAACCGGAACCGCATTCGTGACTGTTTGCATCTTGGTAACGGTCTCAACCTGTGGAACGAAAACGTTGTAAGTAAACGTTTCGTCCTTTAGCCGAGCTACATTGACATTGTATGTTTCTTGTACATCGCTAATCGTTGGTACCTTAACTGTATAGTTTTCAGAAACTTCATTCCATACAGGCACGCTAACTTGAACATCTACCGTTTTTGTCGATTGCTCAGGCACGAGAACGGTATACTCAATCGTCTTGGTCTCGTTGGTTGGGACCATTACTGTTTTGGTGCGATAGTCATCCACAGTAACTGGAACCGAAGTAGAAACCTTCTTGACGCGTGTACGAGTTTCTTGTTTCGTTTCCATCGCAGTGACGTATTGGGTTTCCATTACGAAGGTGGATTCCATCACTGTTCGATAGCCCGTTACCGGTTCGCACACAACCTGTGGAGCTACGGACATTGCAGGCCCTGCCTCCATGGCTGGCCCTGCCGTTTGGCAGGGCGCTTGTGCAACACCAAAGCTTGGAACGGACATAGCACCGTAGGACATAGCACCGTAGGACATTGCATACGATCCGTCCGCTGCAACGGCGCCGCAAGAAGCTGGACTAGCTTCTACAATCGAATACCCTGCGTAAGGCACGGCAACGCCGACCGAACAACCACCTGATGCACGCATGCCTGCGTTTCCCGCAAATCCATGGCCACAAGCCGAACTCGAACGAACAGAACGGCATGGATCGCTACATCCACCACAACGGAAACCGGCTTCGGCCAGGTTTACCAGAGCAAGGGCCAACGGCAAAACCGATAGCCAAGTTACACGATGCTTCATCACAGAATACTCCAACAAGTAAGGATCGCCGAATCGGGCGTAGTCGTTAAAATCTATTTAAGACGAAAACCCGTCATAATCTGATTCCAGCAAAACTGTAATCGAGCCTCTTAGCTAGTCAATCTACACGTTAAGCTAATTCCTTTTTCTTTTGAGGGGCCTGAGGTCGGCGCCAGTAGCGAAACGGAGGCGAAACCGAAAGAAAAATCCTGAGATCCGTCGCGATGCGGCGGTATTTGGGAGTAAAATTGCCGCCGGCCGAAATGTAATGAAACACTTAACCTGTTTCTCTCGCTGTAGTTAACCTTCATACCGTCTTCAAAAAGTTCTGTTCGAGTCAATAAAGTATGTCAATCAAGGCAAGTATTTCAAAAACCGCAATCATTGTGGTTGTCCTCATGTTGGTCGCATTAGGCACAATATGTTTTGCGCAAGAAAAAACAGCCACCGTTTCTAGTTCCGTGCCCATAGCGGAGCAGCGGATCTTTGCTGAACCGATGGTCGCGAGGGTCGAGTTGCGGCTGACGATCGGTGAGAAGG
>JBBRGW010000210.1:0-7129 GCA_038223525.1 Pirellulales bacterium | reverse complement strand
ATTGCTGTTGTTGCTGCAATATCGCTCGTGGGGTGTGAAACCGTTATGATCGACTCCAATGGCGTCAAAAGAAAAAAGAAGGACGCAAGCTGGTTCTCTTTCAAAAAGAAAGAATATCAAATACCACAATCGGTTACGGTAACGTGGTCGCACGACATCCTCACGCTTCCGGGCAAGGCTCCGACGAGAGGGTTTGGAGGTCGTTTTTACTTCTACAATGAAAAGACCCAAGCGATTCCGGTCGAGGGGGATTTGGTAGTGTACGGATTCGATGATACGCACAAACAGAAACTATCTGAGGATCTCAACCTTGCCACCAAACGCTTTCGGTTCACAGCTGAACAACTCACGACTCACTTCACCGAAGGTGAATTGGGTGCTTCGTACAGTGTGTGGATTCCATGGGATGAAGCGTATGGGCCAGCCAAGAAGATTATGCTGATCCCGACCTTTCTAGCAAAAGATGGGAAGATGGTGAGAGGTGCAGCAGCAAGTCTCAACTTGCCCGGCAGCGGCGAAGATCCAAACGAAGGGGTCATCATGCAAACGTCCGCTCAAATACCAACAGCGACACCTAGTAATATGATCGATATGCGAGGATCTTCTGAACCCAACCAAGTGAGCGGATTGAGAACGACGACGATTCAAGTCCCATCGAGTTCGCTGATGCGTGGCACGAAACCTTCCGCTCCAACCGCCGAAACAGTACCTAATGCAATGGGGCAACAGAACTTTTCAACGCAATCCCCTCAGATGCCAACCAACATTCAGGCTAGTTACACCCAAGGCTTGAACGAGATGACCAACGCAATTGTCAGTGAAAATCCTTCGGGGAATGTTCCGCAATCCAATTTGGCCATTGCAAGTTTCGGAATACCCAACAAGATGTCAACGCCCAAAATGTCGACGCCCAAGATGACAATGACGAACGTTAACGGTTGGGTGATGCCTGAATACTCTCCGATGGACGTTTCAGCACTTGCACCTCGTTCCGCACCGAGTCAATTCCCGGCTCAAGTTTCACCAGTCGCTCCATCATCGCCTTATCCGATTCGGTAGCCACTTTACCGCGTAATACGACAGTTCCACCTTCGGCGGTTGCGGTGACACCTTGTAACTTCTTTGGCAACTTTAAGCGAGCCACGCGCGCTTGAGCGACGTTCGCTATTGCGGATGAAGTCAAACGCTCTACTTCAATATCTGGTTTGACAATAGGTCGAATTGCTTTTTTGGCTTGTGCGGATGAATTGCCAAGACCACCGCCACCGAGTCCGCCTAGACCACCGAGACCGCCAAGACCACCGAGTCGGGCCCCGCCGCCAAATCCCCCTGCGCCCATTCCGCCGATAGCACTCCCGCCCGCGCCGGCTGCACCTACGCCAGCGGTATTGACCGCCGTATTTCCGAAGGCACTACCTCCAGCAACGCCCCCGGACACCGTCAAGCCATTCGAAAAGGCTGCTGTAGGATCGCTTTTGGTGAGTTCAATCTTCGCTACACCTGTCACGCCAAGTCCGCCAAACGAGCCAGGCAGTTTTGACGAAGCACCGCCTCCTCCTCCTCCTCCTCCTCCTCCGATTCCGCCGCCGACGCCTCCCGTTGCCCCGCCGAGCCCTGTTGTTGAACCACCCAAACCAGTGGTGCCTCCGCCAATCCCAGTTGTTCCCCCCAACTGAGCGCTTGCCGTTCCGGCAGTAACGATCAGCGATACAGCAATTCCAAACGACGCATTGCGAATGAGTGAGAACTTCATGTTTGGTACAACTTAGTGGTTAAACGGTTTTGGCAGGCTAATTTCGCCTGGTCTATTAGAAACGATGGACCGGATGATAATCAATGCAAGCATTCGCCTTTTGTGTCGATTTTCTCGCAATACCGGTTTGTATCGAATCGCCGTCATGGAGGGCTGAACCCCGGGCGACGGAATACGACTTGCAATGCATACACCGATTGTTCGCGGAAATGCGCTTATGCCCGTCATGAGCGTTGTGAGGCCGAAAGCGCTTTCGTTGGATGGGACCATCTGTCCCGTCCTTCAATCTCGATTCCGCTCGGGACAATGGTCCCAAGCTACCGTTGGCTGCTTTTCGCTGCAATAAAAGCGAGACAACCGTAAAGGCCATGCTGGACCTAGTTGTTGGCTAAGGATTTTCGAGGATTGCTCAATTTTCGTCCTCAAGAACTGGAGGGGATCTTCCGGCTTTTGGCACTAGCACGCAGGTATTCTTCTAGAGATTGCGTTGGGGGTACCTCGCGGCTTGCGCAAGGCGAATTGGCTAGCCTTTCAAGAAGCTCCTCGGTGTCGGGATCCTTCTTCGGCTGTTTGATCGCTTCGCAGCTTGCGGGTTTGTCGTTCAAAAGTCTTCCCAGAATCTTCAAGTTCGTATGGATTTACTAACGCGAGCGGCTGTCTCGATTAGCCACCAAACATAACAATCCCCAGGGCGAGCCTGGGGTATTTCGAATCCCGCCCGCCTGGTGCGGCGGTTCGTTCAGGTTTTTAGGCTACACGGCACGACTAGCGACAGCCCGAGTTATGATCGACGCCGCTACCTCAATGGCTGGAAACCGATCGGAGGAATAGCGTTAGCCTCGGTCTGTTCGTATGATAACCTAGGGCAAAGCTATTTTTCGTCAACAGTACAAGCAGTATGCTCACTGAAAACAACACAACCAAACGGGGCGATGCGCTCTTGGGTTTGATCGGAAACACCCCGATGATCCCACTTTACTTCCAAGCAGAGCAGCGCACAATTTGGGCAAAGTGCGAGTTCCTCAACCCGAGTGGCAGCATCAAAGATCGACTTGCTCGAACGGTGATACTCGATGCCGAACAGCGCGGTCTCCTTCACGCCAACACCACGATCTTGGAGTGCACCAGTGGCAACACAGGGATTGCATTTGCGATGGTGGGTGCAGCCCGCGGTTACAAAGTCGCGATCGTAATGTCGGAGCGGGCCAGCGGCGAGCGCAGGATGATCATCAAGCATTTTGGGGCCGAGTTGATTCTATTCGATGAACCAGGCTACCAAGCGGGGATCGAAATGACCCGCCAAATGGCGGCCGCCGATGGCAACTATTTCCTGCCCTGCCAGTTTGAAAACCCACTCAACGCCATCGATCATGAGCACGAAACAGGACCGGAGATCCTTCGCGATGCGCCTGGGCCAATCGATGTATTCGTAACTGGATATGGAACCGGGGGCACTCTGGCAGGCTGCAGCAAGTCGCTCAAAGGTGCCTGTAAGGAGACGATGATCTACGCGATGGAACCGTCAGAGTCCGCGTTGCTCGCAGGCGAAGAAGCGTGTTGCCATTGGATCGAAGGGATCGCAGGTGGATTCGTTCCGCCTCTCTTGCGCGGAGTCGAACTCGATGGCACATGCAAGGTCAGTTCTCCGGAGGCGATTGAGATGACTTTGCGATTGAATCGAGAATTTGGATTGCTTGTCGGATCTTCGTCGGGAGCCAATATGGCGGCCGCTTTGCGGTATGCAATCTCGCTGTCCAAGGATGCAGTCGTCGTTACGATTCTGTGTGATCGAGCCGAGCGCTACTTTAGCACTCGATTGTTTTGCACCGACACCAGTCCGGTTGTTTAGCAAAATGAACCGTAGTGGAACTCGCCAGAGTTCCACGCACTGCAGGAATTCTGGCGAATTCCACTACAGGTAATTCTCATACTGCCGCCCGCCTAACCGGGCTAGGGCTAGACGGCTGGTGACTCCAGCCGCTGCGCGGATTAAACATGGGATGCCACTTATCATGCACTTGGCATTCGGTGATAATGACTCGGCGATTCAAAGGCTGTGAGATATCAGTTGTAGTTTGGGACCATTGTCCCGAACGAATCAACGGACGTGACAATAGTCCTATCCTGCGGTACTTTTCAATCTGCCGGTCGCCTTAGCACGTTACTGATCCACTAACCAACCAGCCAATTTGTTCATGTCCACAATCCCTGCCACACCTGCTTGCCCGATGTTTCCTTTACCTCCGTTGGACGAGCTTCCGGTGGATTCTGTCTTGATCGTATCCTTTGGTGGGCCTGAAGGAATGGACGATGTGATGCCTTTTTTGGAAAACGTTCTTCGCGGTAAGAACGTTCCCAGAGAGCGGATGCTCGAGGTATCTGAACACTACCAAAAGTTCGGTGGGGTTAGTCCCATCAATGAACAGTGTCGGCAACTGATTGCAGCGATCGAGCAGGAGTGCAAACGACGCAACCTTGATTTGCCAATCTATTGGGGGAATCGGAATTGGCATCCGATGCTTGCCGACACTTTGACAACGATGGTAGCCGATGGTCGCAAACGCGCGATTGCTTTCTTTACCTCCATGTTCAGCTGCTACAGCGGCTGCCGGCAATACCGAGAAAACCTAGCAGCAGCTCAGCTTGCAGTCGGTGACGATGCCCCGAAAATCGAAAAGATCCGCAAGGGCTTTAATCATCCCGACTTCATTGCGGCCCAAAAAGACTGCCTCGAAGCCGCGCTCGCCAAACTGCCTGTGGATTCAAGAAGTGAAGCGATCGTACTCTTTTGTGCTCATAGCATTCCCAAGGCAATGGCGGATAATTCTCGGTACGAAGAGCAACTCCGCGAGTCTGCAAAACTCATTTGCCAAGCAGCCGATCACAAGAACTGGGAGTTGGCTTTTCAAAGCCGCTCTGGGCCACCGCAACAACCGTGGCTGGAGCCGGACGTTTGCGATCGGATCGAGCAATTGCATTCTGAACGCGACATCAAACAGATCGTTGTTCTGCCGCTCGGGTTCATTTCTGATCATATGGAAGTGCTCTATGACCTGGATCACGAAGCTGCTGACCTTTGCAAAGAAAAGGGGATTCAATTTGTTCGAGCAGCCACGGTCGGTGTCCATCCTCGGTTTATCTCGATGATCGTCGACTTGATCGAGGAGCGATTGTCATGCGATACCGAACGGCCTTTTGTTGGCGGATACGGTCCCAGTCACGATCTATGCCCAGCCAATTGTTGCCTCTATCCTCAACCAGCCCGAAGGCCAACCTGATTTGCTTCAACGTCGCACCTGGCAAGCCTGGCAAGTGCGACATACGGTAGGTCACTCTTGCCGAGAGTGACCTTTGCATTGAAGGATCCGGGCCGCACGAATTACGGCGGGGACAAACGTGCTAATGGGTTAACGCTTTGGGTAGTTGAGTGGGATATCGCGTGGAGATTGCAGCCCACCGCTGGCACCAGGATTTCGATTAGTTTGCACTTTTGGCAGCGCGTCAGTTCTGTTTCCTGGCTGTAGATTTGCGGGCAAGTTGCCTTCGATCTTTGAGATCTGACCTTCAAAGTCGCCTGTCTTGAGTCGATAGGACGCGGACCGAATGTATCCGTTGAACCCGTTGGCGCTGATGTGTGCAGGTTGTTGGGGAGAGCCATCGATTCGAACCGTATCTGTGACCGCCGTGTACTTCAGGCTTTCTCCAACTCCGTTCACTTCGCCGGAATCGGTGCTCGATTGCATCTGCACTCGTCCGATTGCGGCGATCTCCCAAGCGGAATCATTATTGCCGCTCGGTACTCGATTTGGGGATTGGTTCCAACTCAAACTCGATGCGTCGAAGATTTCGAGTTGGTCTGAGTTGAGGATGCTTTGGTTTCGTCCAGGTCGATCCACTGCATGAACGTTCAGTGCATCCTCCCATGAAGCGATGGGCCCTAACATTGCTAGGATACGATCGTAAAAAGTCGCTTTACGCTGTGCCATGTCCCCCTCCATTCGCCCGGCGAAGCTCAAATGGATGCATTGCTTTACGTTGTCCGCTGAACGATCTGTTTGCGATCGTGTGGCTGTAGATGACGTCGACGACGATAGCACGCTGCCAATGGATCCACCGTTCCCGAGTCGCCGACTCAAGATCTCTCCGGGACCGTGCGCCAACCAAAGTTGCTTTGGAACGAGGATGTCAACTTGTGGGACTCTCATGTGCTCCATCGATCGACGCCGTCCTTGCAAGTCTGTCTGCACGGCTTGAACGTCGACGTTATCCTCGAGGCGAATCACGGAGATCTTCGTCGGAGACGGTGATTCGCCATCCGTTTTGTTCTGCATCGAAACAGGCTTGTCCATTTCGACGGACATCTGATTCGAGCTGGCACCGATATGCCATAGGGTTTTCGGGTCCGTTTCCATTTTGCAATCGAGCGTGACCCCTCCGCCGAAGCGGGCGATGCGACCATCAAAAGTCATTCTCCCGCCCCATTCCAAGTGGGGCGCTTTATGCCAACGAATGTTGTTCTCACTTGCTTTTACCGGAGAATTCGCTGGGATAAAGCCGTTGTTGGAGCGTTCCATATTGAGTGGGGTCGGCAAGCTTACCAAACTCGTGTTGTTCTGCGGACTGGTATTATTCTGTTGCATAAACTCAACAGGGAAAACCAACTTACCTGGATGGTCTATCCAAAATTGATTGTCGCCCTGCTTGATTTTCATTTCGGCGGCAACGACCCAACCACTGCCTACAGCGACCTTGGCAGGCTTCGCCGGAATACCCACTTTCTCCGGAATGCCGACGATGGTGATATCGCTGTATCCCTCTTTCGTTTGGCTCAATTGCAGCATATCGCCAGTAACGGTGAAAGGCAAAGGAGAGTCGTCGGAGAGTTGATTCTTGGTCAAGGTAAAGTTGCCGTTAAGATTCATATGCTCGACTCTGCTTTCGGTACCTGTTCGAAGCACTTTGGCGATCATTGTTTTTGCAGTGACCACCAAAGGTGAAACGGGGTTGGCAGTTAGGATACCTTTCGACTTTGATTCGCTTTTGGATGCGAGAGGCTGCTTGAGCGGAGCAACGATAGGTCGTGTGGAAGGCATAAGATCGAGCGGCCGGCCTTGAGAAACAGATGGCTTTCCGTCGGGGCTACTCAAGGCAAGCGGGGTAAGTTCGTTTGGGGTGAGCGGAAGGGCGGATGGGGCGTCCGTTGGAGTTGACGCAATAGGTCCTGTCCGAGGAGGATATGCAAACCATACCTGCATTTTTTCGACCGTTGCGCGCAACGATGGAGAATTGACGTCGACCATACCGTCCGCTTCGATACGATCAGGCAGCCATTGTGGCGTTCTGCCATCATTGGATTGATACACAATATTAGAAGCC
>JBBRGW010000209.1:0-7147 GCA_038223525.1 Pirellulales bacterium | reverse complement strand
TTGTCGTCCATGCAGTTTGCCAACAGGATGGCGATAGGTTCGGTCGAGCGTTTGCGCAGTTGATCGATCCATTGCCGCATCATGCCGGAGTTGGCATTTGGGGTTTCGAGCACGATCAATTGCGTCCCTGCGACCATTTCCGCTTGGCTCAACAAGTCATCGATAGACATCCTGCCGGTGGATGCAATCTGCACAAGCTGCTGATGCAACTGCGACTGTTCTGCAAGCAGCGCTTCGAGTCTTTGAGGGACTTCCTCAAATGCAACATTGATCGCGCGAGCCGCTTGTTTGAACGCTGCCCGTGTCACCGCGTACTGCTCGTTGGTGGGCACGACCGTTCCCTTTGCAACAAATTCCGGGATCGCTTCGTTGCCAGCTCCGCTAACCATCTTCTTAAGCTTGCGCACAGCCACGAGCAACTCTGCGGTTTTCTCACCGAGGCTTGAGATCGAGCAACCCAGCAATGAAGCGGACTGCATCGCGAGTTGCTCGACTTTTTTACGTTGCTCTGCAGCGCGTTTGCCAGTCAACGCGGTAATGCGCCGAATGCCTGATGCGACGCTTTCTTCGGCTAGTATCTCAATCATTTCGATTTCATCGGTCCGATTGGCATGCGTGCCACCGCATAGTTCTTTGGAGAATTCTCCGATGCTCACCATTCGGACTGGGTCCGGATATTTTTCACCGAACAGCATCATTGCACCCGCTTCGCGAGCGGTTGCCAGGGAGACCAATTTCCAATCGATGGCGTCTGCGTCCTTGACGCGTTCATTGGAAATGGATTCGACTGTCTTAAGTTGTTCCTCAGTGAGGGGCTCTTGATTGCTGAAGTCGAATCTCAACCAATCAGCATCCACCTTGCTCCCTTGTTGTTGGGCATGGCTGCCGACGGTCTTTTGGAGTGCATGGTGAAGAATATGGGTGGCCGTGTGAGCGCGACGGATTGCATCACGATGCGCATCATCGACTTGAGCGATGACCATATCGCCTTCTTTGAGTTCGCCTGAAACCATCGATCCGTAGTGAATGATCAAGTCGCCACTGCGCTGCGTATCGGTAACATTAAAGGTTCCGTTGGGGCCGATCAATTGTCCGGTGTCGCCGAGTTGACCACCGCTCTCTCCATAAAATGGGGATCGATCGAGAACCACACGGGTCATGTCGACCGCTTGTGATGTTTTGACAACACCGACGAGATGGTCCGATTTGGGTTTGCCGGTAATGATGCCCTTGATCAGAGACTCCGTCTTGGTTTTTTCGTATCCCAAGAACTCGCAATGCTGGAGCGCTTCTTTCAAGGTTTCGATTGGGCCTGTTTCGAACAGTTCCATGCCACCACCCCCGCTGATCTCACCGTGCTTGCCCATTGCAGTCCGGTAGCCATCCCAATCGAAGGTGTAATTCTTTTCAGCTGCAATTTGCTGAAACATTTCTGGGGGCACACCATACGTTTGGTAGAGACTTGCGGCTTCCTGGCCATCGACCATGACTCGTCCGGCCGATTGCATATCATTGAATGCGCGTCCGATTCGTTCCAAGCCGGAATCGATGGTTGCAAAAAAGTCCGACTCTTCCTTGCGCATGACTTGAGCCACGCGGTCGGTGGTCAGCGAAAGCTCGGGATAAACCGACTTCATCATTTGAGCCACCATGGGGACGAGCTGGTGTAGGAACGGCTCTCTCAAGCCCATTTGGTGCCCATCCAGTACTGCCCGGCGCAATAGACGCTTAATCACGTAGCGAGCTTTCTTGGGGCCAGGGTAGACGTTTTCGTGGATGGCAAAAGTGCAAGCCCGCACGTGGTCGGTGATGCGGCGCAGGCGACGGCCGTTATCGCTTTCGTATTCGTAGGGTACGCCGCACACTTCCGAGGCCGCTTGTACAATCGGCATCAGGATATCGATATGAAAATTGGTAGGAACGTTTTGCATCACGCTCGCCGTTCGCTCCAAGCCCATACCCGTATCGATGTTCTTGCTGGGCAAAGGCCGCAGATTGTCCGGCGGGTTACCTACGCGATTGAATTGAGTGAAGACGAGATTCCAAATCTCTACGGTCTTGCCTGAATCGAGAGTGAAGTAGATCTCGCTGCAGGGACCACAGACGCCGTCCGGACCTTGGCTCGGCGCGGAAGCGGGCCAGAAATTTTCGTCTTCTTCTAAGCGGCTAATGCGGGCTGTGGGCAGACCGATCTTTTCGTTCCAGATCTTAAACGCTTCGTCGTCGTCTTTGTAGACTGTAACGGTCAAGCGGGCGGGATCGATGCCCAGCCACTTCTTGTCGGTTAAAAACTGCCAAGCCCAAGCGACGGCATCCTCCTTGAAATAGTCACCGAAACTAAAGTTCCCCAGCATTTCGAAAAACGTATGGTGGTAAGCAGTCCGTCCAACGTTATCGATGTCCCCCGTTCTCAAGCACTTTTGGCAAGTGGTAGCTCGGGTGAAGTCCAGTTTGACTTTCCCAAGAAAGTGATCCTTGAATTGATTCATTCCTGCCGGCGTGAAAAGCACCGATGGATCCCAAGTAGGCACGAGAACATCACTTGCTTGTCGGTGATGGCCTTTGGATTGAAAGAACGTAAGGTATTTTTCGCGTAACTCGTCCGTTTTCATTATTTTGGTGCTTAGAGAAAAGGTGGCATCGTTTAGGGAAAATGGGTCGAACTGGATCGGTATTTAATAGAGGATTCACGGATAGGAGAGCGAGGCCACACTTGCTTCTCCGAAACATGAATTTACCGTCAGACACCCTTTTCGCGTAGCCCCGCCTAGTAAAACGAAAAAAGCCTCGAATTTTTTCGAGGCTTGGTTCTTATCGCGGTTCGATGTTCCGGATCGCGAAATGTATTGTCAGCTTATGCTCCGCAAAAGTTGTTTGGGGCGGCGTGCTTTCGCGGAACGGCAAAATGTTGTCGCATTTTGCTCCGCAAAATTAGCGTTTGCGAGGCGTACTTTCGCGGAGCGAAAGGCGACGATTAGAAAATCACAGCCTAAGAGCGAAAGGCGACGATTAGGAAATCACGACGCGGAGCGTCGTGCAACTAAGGGTTGTGCGACAAAAGCAAGGATCACTACTTCGCTAACTTGTCGCCGATGGATTCTTCTTGGGTTTTGTTTTGTGTACTGACCTTCACGGAATCGTTGTAGCTTGCGACTCGTTCAGCCTCTTCGGTAGCAAGTGCTGTCAAACGCATAGCTGCTTGAACTTCAAAAGGCGAGAAGTACATTTCGATGCCGGTGTATTGGGAGATAACGCGAGGTTTGTGAACCAATTCTTCCCAAGTCAAACCGTTAGCGACGTGCCACGATGCTGCTTGAGCGGTGTGTTGGTTGATTTTTCCAGCGCCAAGTGCCTTGCAAAATTCTTCGATGACTGGCGAATCATTGACTTCGGCCAAGCGAACGACTTTGTACTTCATTCTCGGGTTGGGGTCAGCTTTGCCGTGATTCAAGCAAACCGTAGCAACGGTGAGTTTTCGTGGCGTGTCAGCTTCGACACGCATCATTCCGCCCATGCCACCCATACCGCCGCCGCCCATCATGCCGCCGCCACCCATACCTCCCATACCGCCCATTCCACCCCCACCCATGCCGCCGCCCATTCCCTGGCCGCCGCCCATACCACCCATACCGCCGCCGCCCATGCCACCCATACCGCCGCCGCCCATGCCGCCCATGCCGCCGCCACCCATGCCCATCATTCCCATTCCGCCTTGAGCAAGTACAGGGAGTGCGCCGAAGGTTTGTGGTAGAACAACGAGGAGTGGGTCATCACCCTTGTTCTTGAAAATCAAATTGGCTTCTTTTGCGTCTTTGCCGATGTAGTCGACAGTGAGAATGCCTTGCTCCATCGCCTGGAACATTTCGATTGTTTTTGGCTCTGCTTTTTTGGATCTTTTGGTCGGCTTCTTGGTATCTGATTCAGCACCCTTTACTGTTTTAGCGTTGTTGTCTTTCGCAGGGGTTTCGTCCGCACGAAGGATAGGTGCAGCAGAAAAAGCAATCGCCATTGCCAAGAAGCTCGTCAGTTTCCGTTTCATTTCAATACCCTTAAATCCCAATGAAATTCAAAAAAATCAGTTTCAAAGTTCCAAGTTAACAGTACGCGATCTCGCAATCATTTGATTGGAAACGCTCAAAAAGGAGAACCGCCGAATCGTTATCTTTGCAGATTACCTCTACGTTACACTCCCGCTCGACGAATTCCAATCGTTATGAGCCCTATTTGTCGGGCCAAATCCCGTTTTTCCCTCTCAGCGGCGCTTTATTCCGCAGCATGGCATCTCGCCCCCGTTGTCTGCTTCGCAAACCTCTCAATTCGTTTCGCATTTGAAACCAAGGTGTTAGCGATTCGAAAACAGTCGTCAGGATCGATAAATCAAGCTGCCATCGAGGCGATCAGCAGGTTGTGAGCTACCGGTTGTAGTTTGGGACCATTGTCCCGAACGAACCAACGGGACGGGACGATGGTACCATCCTACCGCCTGTGCTGACTGTAAGATGGAAGCAAACTTTGTGCCGAAACCCTGTGGTCTCTCAGAATTGATCGCGGGTGATTGTCATTCCGGAGTCGATTGCAGGGAAATATGCGATGGGACAGTTTCTTTTTTTCCCGTTTTTTTGAATTAACTGAAGGGAAACGGTATCTGCGATGCTAGGTCGCGTTGCAAGAACGTAGCAGTTTGCTACCTTTTCCTGTTCAATCACGCGCTGAGCGTATAGTCGTATTCTCACTCTCAACTTTTAGGAATCCCACATGTCCATGTTTATCGGCGAATCATTGGTAGGCGAAGGAAACGAAATTGCTCACATCGACTTGATGATTGGCAGCAAGGATGGACCGGTTGGAACAGCTTTCGCCAATGCTCTTGCAACACAAAGCAGCGGACATTCCAACTTGCTAGCCGTTCTCGCTCCCAACGTCGCCGTCAAACCATCGACAGTCATGATCACCAAGGTGACCATTAAAGGGATGAAGCAAGCGGTTCAGATGTTTGGCCCTGCCCAAGCTGCAGTTGCAAAAGCAGTTGCTGACAGTGTTGCCAGCGGAGTCATTCCAAAGGATCAAGCAGAGAGTTTGGTAGTTGTTTGCGGTGTATTCATTCACCCAGCCGCAGCGGATGATAAGAAGATCTATGACTACAACTATGCTGCAACCAAAGACGCTATCTCCAACGCAATGAAGGGTATTCCATCAGCTCAAGAAATGCTCGACAAAAAGGATTCTGCAGCGCACCCGTTCCGCGGGTTCTAGTCAAGAGAGGTTACAGTCCTGCAGTTTATGCCCGTGATGTTTTGCATTGAACGATGGAGTTGGCACGCCCTGAGCGAATGCGATGGGCGTGGGGGACTTGGCAAGTGCTCCAATCACATTTGCCTGTGTCAATCGGGTCAATTGCGGTTTGGGCTGTAGGGTGGGCTGTTAAAAAAATGGGGTTGTGGCGAATTCCGTTTGCGCAGGTTTTGTTCCGAGACCTACGCCCCGTGCCAGCTCGTCTGGCACGAGCGAAAGTTTTGAAGTTAGTTGGTGTGAACAACGTGAACCTCCCCGGTCGGCTTGTCCGACCGGTAGGGAAGTTTCATGCGTCGCAAGCCGAAACTTGGCTTCCTGCCAGGCAAGCTGGACAGGGGAGCAGTTACAATCTTCTTCGATTGGGTGTTTAGGCGAGCGGCAGAATGGTTTGTACCGGGAGGGAGAGGCTCCTGCCGATCCAAAGCCAAGCTCGGCAGGAGCCTCGCCCTCCCTTCCGAATCGCAGGTAGGTAGATTTCAGCCTGCCGCTCGCCTAACTTAAAAACTTGCGTCCCTGCCGGACAAGCCGGCAAGGGGACGGAACAAAAATGAAAAGGCTAATTGCCATTTCAATACCGAATTTTTAACAGCCCAGCGTTAGGGCTTGCACGACAATTATTTTCCGTTTTTCTTAGAACAGGCTTCTTGCCTATCGATGAAAAGACAGGCTGATGGAAAGAAAGGCTGGAAGCCTTTTTATACCCCACAAGTTTTCCGGACCCCTTGTGAGCTTGCCTCACAGGAGCCCAAGTTTTGGAGTTAATAGAAATCACGGCGGGAGACCGCCGTGCCACATTGATTGCCCACGCCAATCCCTCAGTTGGACAGATCGCTTCCCTATGTCGATTCGAAATGATCTTAAGATCCTTTACCATTTGCTGCTTCGCCCGATTCGAGGCAAGGATCACGCGCAGCGGATGGAGAGTTTCTACTCAGGACAAGCTGAAGGGTACGACGATTTTCGTAAGCGATTGCTTCAGGGACGAGAACAGGTTTACGAAACTCTTGGCAAATCAACGCCCGCTGTCTGGGTCGATTTTGGTGGCGGCACAGGGTCAAATCTCGAGTTTATTGGCCCAGCAATAAACCAGATCCGGAAAATCTACGTCGTCGATTTAGCGACTTCATTGCTTGGAATCGTCAACAAGAGATCTGAACGGCACGGGTGGGAAAATGTAGAAGCGGTCGCAGGGGACGCAACCTTGTGGACGCCGCCCGAAGGCGTAGCGGATGTGGTAACGTTTTCGTACTCGCTCACCATGATACCCGATTGGTTTGCGGCAATTGATAATGCAATCCGTATCCTTAAACCGGGAGGAAAGTTAGGAGTTATCGATTTCTATGTTTCTCGAAAATTCGCAGCCGAGGGGCTCCAACGACATCGCTGGGTAACACGTTCGTTTTGGCCAACTTGGTTTGCGACCGACAACGTTTTTCCGAGCGCGGATCACATCCCCTACTTGCAAAACAAGCTGGAAACATCCATGCTCAATGAGAATCGGGCGAGGATACCCTACCTGCCATTGCTCCGAACGCCGTATTACCAGTTCATCGGTGTCAAACGTTAAGTTGGTCGACTATGCCATTTGAATTCGTTTGCCCCCACTGCCACACCAGAACCAAAGTTCTCGACAAGTTCGCTGGCCAATCGGGCCCATGCGTCAATTGTGGAAAAGAGGTCATCATGCCGCATTTCAACGCGCAGGGTGTACTCGTTCCATCGATCAGCCATTTGCCAAAGCCAAAAGGAACCCAACGGAAAAAAGCTCAAAGGGGTTGGCTACCGGCATTGGTAGCGGCCGGGATCGTGCTTTTTTTTATTTTCTTGGGGGGAACTATTACTGCTTTTATGTGGC
>JBBRGW010000208.1:0-7163 GCA_038223525.1 Pirellulales bacterium | reverse complement strand
AATTATCATCCGCGCTCCCCTTATCCGACTTTTCTATTTTCTTAGCGGCTGCTTGTGTGGCCTTTGGAGCTTGGGGGTCTTTTGGCGATTTTTAAGTGAACGACAACCATGGCTTCTTGGGCTTTGCCGCTTCAGCTGGATCTGCCGTTAGTTTGGTAGTAGTCTGCTTGGTGGTCGTAGATTGCGATGTACCATTTGCGGCATTTGATTCTGCGAGCTGGGCGCTTTTACTGAACTTCGAAATCCATCCTCGTTTTGACTTGGCGGGTTCTTTTGGTGAGGCGTCGCTCGTCGATTTGGGCTTGTCGACTGCAGCGGTCGATTTGCGAGACCAGAAGGATTTTTTATCGGAGCCCTTGTTTGCGTCTTTGCCATCCTGTTCCGTTGGCTTGGCGACAGATTTGTTTGTAGCGATCGGTTTTGCAATGGGTCTGGGCGGCGCATCCGAGTCGTTGAGCTGCGAGTCGTTGAGCTGCGAGTCGTTAAGCTCCCTGTCACGATTTCCGCCAATGCCAAACCAGCCACGTTTCTTGGTGAGACCGCGATCCTCCATTGGTCCATCGTCTTCTCGAATTGGGTCTGCATCGAGACGTTCGTTCTGTTCCTTTCGATTTGGAATGAACCCAAAGAGGCGACCTTTCGGTTTGTTCGATACGACACTCTCCTCGTTACGTACAGACGTCTTTTCGATCGGCCTTTCTGTGTTCCGGTCGGAGGTTCGATCGTTAGCACGAGCCCCGTTGCTTTCCGCGACGCGAGCCGATGGGTCTCGTTGCTTCGCGATGTTTGCGGAGGTCTCTTGCCTCGATGAGCGTTTCGAATCCACGTCGCGATCCGAAGTGTCCTGAGCAATATATTTGCGGCCAGTCCAAGGCATCTTCCATCGAGACTTCTTCGATTTTATTCCGGTTTCGACAAGTTCTTGATCATAAGGATCATCAGACCGCTGGCGACGAAGCGATAGTTTCGGCACCTTCCATTGAATAGGTGCAAGGTTTGCACCATTGCGAACCAGGAACCGTTTTTGGGCATGGATATAAGTTTGTCGCAAGTAGATTCCGGCCGCCTGAAACACAGCCAGAATACCACCCAACGAACAAGCTCCAACGACCAAATCGATCGTGGCTGGGGTCCAGGAGAGTTTGAGCAACCCATTCCCGAGCAATGCAGCAAGCCCCCACGCCATGAGCCCAAACATCCAACTCGCAACGCTCATCGGTGCCGATTTTAGTTCGCTGCAAAGTCGAATGCCGAGCACCCCGATGATGGACGCGAAGGTTGCGAGTACGAGGGGAAAACCTGCGTAGCCAATCTCCTTCTTAGCCCAACCGTCGATGCTGATACCTAGCAACATGAGTCCTGAAGTAGAAGCTTCGAAACTTGAGAACGCGGCAGCGATCGCCAACACCACCCAGATGCGATAGCGAGCGCGATAGTCGTCCAGCTTGTGTCTTCTCAATTGAAAAATCATCCAGGCGGCCACTGCAGTCAACATCCAAAGTTGGACGTTAAGCCACTGCGCGATGCTGTGCGGTGATCTCAAATGAAACAATTGAGCGATCGGTGTCGCAGCAAAGCCAACGGCATTTCCTGCAGTCGTTACGCTCTGAACCGATTGCGTAAAAATAGAGTAGTGCGCGAAAAGCAAACCTCCCCACAATAGCCACATGCAGGTCAGCACAACCGAAAGGGTTCCGCGCCGAACGGGTATTAACTGCACCATGCGTTGTTGGCATGTCTTTCGTACCGCTTGGCTATAACCAGGGTCGCGGTACTTTTGCGTTAACTCCGTTACGCTCTCAACGTCTTCATTTTCACGCGTTCTCAGTCGCCTCTTGGCTCGCACACTGTCCACTGCAAATTCGGAATCTGCTGCGACAGCATCCAACATGACGCGTCTACGTCGATCGATGCGGTTGGATCTGGAGAGGGGCATGCGACGATCGCTCTGGTAAATAGGAGGAATAGCACGTTTTGGTAGCTCAGGCGTGCGAAGTTAAGCTCCTCTCATTTTTGACAGGCCAAGTCAATATCAGCAGTTTGAGAATCAAGGCAAAGGGATGGTAAGCTACGAATCGTCGAGGTTTGCTAGCGTTTCTAGGAGGAAATCGAAGTTAGCGACTGTCGCCCTGCCGTCGAGGTTTGGCTCGATAATCTAATCACGTTTGGTCCAGCTTGCAAAATCATACTCGAGCGATTTCCCGTCGATTTGGATCATTAGGATCGCTCCATCTTTTGCTTGTTCGACCCAATCGCTGTGGTGCAACGGCCACGATTCGTAGTCGACCGTTTTGCCATCGATCTTGCATTGATCCGAATACTTCACTTTATGCGGTAGGTACGTTAGTTCGAGAGTGTTCCCGCTCAACGATCGGTAGGTGATCTTCGGATTTTCCAATTCCAGTTCCGCTTCAGAGACCAAGGTCTTGGAAAGGATTGCGTCCGCAAATCTCTCTAACTCCGAATCCAACCCGCCGCCAGAAAATGCCGACAGTTCGGAAGTCTCAACGACCCAAGCATTCGTGCGAGCTTCGCACCAAAGAAGTTCCGTTTCGTTCCATTGCTTGGCATCCCACGTATAAGGCTTGATGCAGCGAAAGGCCATTAGCATGGAGCCGTTGTGACAGAAAATCCAGCCTGACTTTTCGATCCTTTTTACGATGGCTCCGCGCGTAGTGAAAGGGACGTACATTTTGTAGTAGGGATAGTCCAAGGGAACATTGTAGATACCGACCATCGTTCCGTTATGTTGCAATACTTGGCTGAAAGGGTTTTCGCCGTAGCCCAATGAGTTGGCTACGTCCTCGGCCAGCGCATAGGGTCTTCTCGGGTTCTCCATGCATACGGCGAATGTTGCTGATGGTTTTTCGGAAACCCATTTAAGCATGTTGCGTCTTGACTCTTTGTAGAGCGCCGCCGTCGGTGCTTTGGGATGATCCCATTGGCTGCATAGGCCATAAGAGCTCGAATGGTACGTGGTGCGTCGTACATGCATGTCCTTTAAGGCGACAATGGATCCTTGATAGACTGAGGGCATGTCGCGTTTATTCGCCAACTCTAAAATCAAATTGGGCACTTGATATCGACCTGGGGGTGCCATCCAAAACGAATGGCTCCATCCGACGCCTTTGGTCGAAATCGACCGAGGTGCCCCGAACCAGAGCCACGCAGCAGTCGCGGTGGCACCCATGTTTTCTAAACCCGTATCGGTCGATTCCCAATTTTTCGCGCGCGCCGCGGTGCCAATGTTTAAGCCCCGGTTCCATGAGCAAGCGATATCGAGCATCATCGCATCCAAGGTGAGTTCCGCGCGGTTCCGCAAGTCTTTATCGCGGGCGAATTCAGCAAGCATTCGCATTGCCGACAGGTTGACGGCAGAATAGACCGGGCATCCATACTCCGAACAGTTCTTTTTGCAGATCTCATCGAAGTAACCGAAGAGTCTATCGCGTGTAGCTTGCTGGATCGCCGACGCGTCCAGTCCATCGGCATCTATCAACTCTGGCCACTCCTCGGCAGCCAGGAATCCCGCTCCATCTTGCATCAAACGATAGTTTAAAGCTCCGTAACCTGTCCATACTTTGTGTTTCCAAAAGGAGACGTATCGACGGATTTTAATCGCTGTCGCTTTCGGGATTTTGTCTTTGCACAGGAAGTAGGTATTTACGAGAGCGACTTTGTCAAATGGATCGAGAGCTGTTTTTTCAGACGAATCGGGTCCATAGGTTTTGCCGTTTCCTTTTTCTGCGAGCCCAATTCGAGATTCGACGGCCCCATCCAATTTGCTTAGGGCATAATCAACATCGAGGTTCAGAACCAACCGGGCTGCATAGGCTGCCGCAGATATCTTAGGGTCGTTTTCTTCTCTGGCTGAGGGGCGGTGGGCTGCAACGAATTCCATTAGTGCCATCTGTCTCTCGGAGATCGTGCGGCCGTCCAATCGGCCACGCAAAGAGGCTCCACCATCGGCCTGGCAGATCGCCATCGATAGGAACAGTAAAAGGGTGCCCAGACAAATGGCTACGCCCAAGTGATTAAGTTTTGGTATTTCCATAACCAAAATATAATCACTTTTTAGAGTTCGAACGTGTTTGGCTCCAGATCTGAATAAATTGGCATAAAACGGTAGTACACTTCCAAGGTAAGTGTGGCCATGGCGGTGCAGTAAAGACGTCCGCCGACCTCGTTGAAGTGACTACGTCCAAAAAACCAGCTACCCTTCTCGTGACCCTGAGTCGCTTGCTCGCGAACCAAATAGTCCCGATTGATAACATTCCACTCCGCCCATTTCTCGAACTTCATGTGAAAGAGCAAGTGGGTTGCATAATAGTTGTAATAGATGCCATCGATGGATGGCCCCAAGTCGGAAATGTATTGAATTCCCTTGAGGATCCGGGGGTCGGTGCGGGACCATCCGCGGTACAGTCGCAGAAGCAACCCGATCGAGGTCGTGCAGGCCTCTTTTTGCGTGGAACGGTACCCGTAGTAGGAGCCATTATCGCTTTGTTGGCTATCTAGGAATTTGTCGACACGTTGAATGACTTCAGGTCTGACTTTGAGCCCAATTTTCTTGGCACTTTTTAGGGCCATCATCTGCCAACCAACGATCGACAGGTCCCCCGACGAGTTGGGGCGATATCCCCACGATCCGTCTGGGTGTTGGGACCGCTGAATGAAGTCAATACCGGCCTCGCATGGAACTCGCAAAATGCTGTCGCCGGTCATCTCATAGGCTTCACACATGGCTAGAACAGCGATCCCGTGTTCGTACATTTCGTATTGCGAACTGTCATCGAGGAAACGTCCATTAGGCCGTAGATCCCGTACTATAGAGATGTTCGTCTTGATCGACTTAGTCAAATAGTTGATCGCTTTGTAGACAACATCCTTGTAGTCCCCTTGTTTGTGTGTATGCCCTGCACCCAAAAAACAGAGCAGCGCGAGTCCAGTAGCGGCGATCCGTTTCGGTGCACCGACTTCGGATGTGCCATGCCGACATTGGCCGTTGCAAGGTTTGTCTTTCATATCTGTGCTCCAGGAACCATCGAAATCCTGATGGGCCGCAAACCAAACCAGTGCAGCATCCACGGCGGCTTCGCTCTCTTTACTCCCTCCATTTTTTAGGGCGAGTCCTTTCCTGTTTTCGATCGATCGGCCTTCTAACGAACTTGCTTTAAAGAGCGAACTCGAGTTGGTATTTGGATCGAGTTCCTTTGATTTCGCCACGGTTGACATGGGCTCGAACGGAACCAGCGACTGGGAATCGAGGTATGTCTTTGGGGTGGGCGCATCGAGTTCTGCGAGCGATTGAGTTGTCTCGGTGGTTTTTAGATCGACCGCGTCGTTTTCTGGCGAAGCGTTTTCAACCTGCTCCATCGCTTGCAGTGACTCGGAGGCGTCAAACGATGCATCATGCAACAAATCGACCTGCGCGTATGCATCCGGGATTAAGAGTAAAACAGGACTGAGGCCTTTGGTCAGTGACGTTGAAATCAGTGCGAGGATCAGGACCAACAGTACGTGCGCGCAGAGGCTAGTTAGAAACGATACGGACTCTTCAGGCATACGCGATCGAAGACGATTGACCCAAACCAAAAGCTTTCGCCTTTTCGGTTTGCGCACTTGTTTGCTGGGAACAAACAACGGAATTCGGTAACCCGATTGCACGGGCGGTATCCAGGTAGACACGGTGATCCTCCGTTCAGAATCGATGAAGAGTCTTCGAGATTAGGGCACAGAAAAAAGAGTCGCACGACTCTCCGCTCTTGGTCGCACGACGCTCCTAGGTTGTGATTTTATTGTCGTTGCGTTTCGCTCCGCGAAAGTGCGTCTTGCTAACGCATCTTTTGCGGAGCAAAAGGCGACAATGTTTTGCATCTCGCGAATAAAATCAAAGCCGATACGCGTCGTGATGCTGCGACGCGGAGCGTCGCACTACGAAGAGCGGCCTCACTAGTTGATCTCGTTTGACCTAGTGGATGCCAGTTTGTCAGCTCGAGCTTCCCGTTTCTTTTCATCCTTGGAACGTTTTGCTTCAGCCGACTTTCGAAGGTTGGCTTTGCGTTCCTCATCTCTTACTTGCATTTGTCTATTGCTTTCGGCTTGCGCCTGCATCAAGGCCAGTTGTTGCTGCATATAAAGCTGCTGCATGTAGGCATTCTGCATATAGGCTTGCTGCTGATAAGCTGGCGTCATGTAAGACTGTGGCTGGTATCGCGATGCGATTGGTGACTGGGTATTTGAATAACTTGAGCTTGGTGGCTGGCCATGGTTGCAGGAACCGCTGCCTCCACCTCCACCGCCTCCACCACCCCGACCGCCTCGACCTCCAGGCCCTTGGGCTGAGGCGATTTCGGCCCCAGAAAGACAAACCAAAAGACCCAATAGCATTGAGTAAAGAACTTTCATCGCAATTCCCTTCCGCTAAAAGAAGCGCTTACTAAGAAAAGGTAGGTTGAAAAGTCGGACCGAATTTTGGGGGTTAGTCCTAATTGGTCTCGATGGCAAGATGCACATTGCCGTTTACTTAGTACCTAACGGAGAGACTTTAACGCCGAATATTTTTGAAAGAAGAATTGGTTGTTTGTTTTCGCTTGCATCCACTCCTAGTTTTTGGCACGTTCGCTGACCCAATTGTTCTTTTTCCGGTTGCAATTGAAGAGTAGCTCGGTCGTTGAGAGGGAGAAATCCCATTGGAGACCGACTTGCTTCACGGAATGCCAACCTTGATTTCTCAATTGGACAATGCGTTAGCCGTCTTGCGGACTAGTCAGATCCATTTGCTGTTTCAGTTTGGCCAAGCCTCGCACCCACAGTTTTTCGACGCTGTCTACCGTTCGATTCATGGCTTTAGCGACTTAGATAAATGAGAGGCCTTGGATGTTACGAAGTAGAATTGCCATACGATAGTCTTCGGGCAGTTTCTCCAGCACAGCGGCTAGTTCCAGCATTGTTTCGTTTTCCATTAACGCTTTGCTGGGAGAATCCACATTAGCGACCAAGTCCCGTTGAAGGCACCCGGACGCGTGTTCCAATGACTGTGCCAACGACTGTTCGATTTTGAGATCGCGCTGTTGAGTACCGAGGAATCTTCGGATGTGTTTTGCCAAAAGATTGGCTAGTATCCCACGCAACCAGCCTGCAAGCGTACAACGGGGAGTCCA
>JBBRGW010000207.1:0-7206 GCA_038223525.1 Pirellulales bacterium | reverse complement strand
GCAATATGCGAGTCAACGCAACTTGAACAGCCGCTGCCGAACCAAAGCGTTTCGAAGGTCGCTTCTCTAATAGCCTGTCGATGAGTTCGCACAATTCGTCGGGAACGCTGTTGTTGATTTCCCAGACTGGACGATGTCGCGTATGGCATATGCGATGCAGAACTCCCATAGCGCGCTCGGCTCGAAAAGGTGGATGACCTGTCGCAATAAAATACAGAACCGTACCGAGGCTGAACAAATCAGAACGGTGGTCTACCGTGTCGCCATTGGCTTGCTCCGGTGACATGTAGTTGGGGGTGCCGGCCACGATTCCAGTCTGCGTCAAGCTCGCGTCATCCACGGTTCGCGCCAATCCGAAATCGGTCAAGAGCACTCGTTCCACACTCTCTTCCAAAAGAATGTTGGCGGGCTTCACATCGCGATGAACAATCCCTTGCTGATGAGCCGCCTCCAGTCCGCTAGCAGTCTGGATCCCAATCCGAAGGATTTGATCGACCGCGAGTGGCCCAACGCGATCGACACGCGCCTGCAACGATTCGCCGGAAACAAATTGCATGACGAGATAGGGATACTCGCAGTTGGAATCGACGTTATGGATTGCGACCACATGTTCGTGGACTACGGCCGCTGCGGCTCGCGATTCACGGCCAAATCTTTGACGAGCTGCCCCATTCCGAGCTAAATAGGGAGCTAAAAACTTGATAGCGACTGGGCGATGCAGTTCGGTATCGATGGCTTTGAAAACAATCCCCATACCGCCCGAGCCAATGCGACGTTCGATCTCATAGCGATCCACTCGACCAAGCATCTCGGGGTGCGATGGAGGACCGAGCACGATCGCATCGAACTCGGAGTCGTCTACCTTTTGTTGGTCTGCAACGTAGCTTCGCGATGACCAAGTTGAGTCCTCTTCAAAATGCGTGATGCCACTGAGCAATTGGCTCGCTTCGACAGCGATCACGTCCCCATCGACTAACTGGCTGAGCTTGGATTGGCAAAGCTCGCACGTCTCCACATGCGCAGCGATTCGAGCGGTGTCCTCGTTTTCCTGAACTTCAAACAGCAGGACTCGGAGATGTTCTTCGTTCGCGTGATTTGGCTTCTTGATCATGACTCTTTCTTACTCATTGATGTTTGCCCCGATTCGAGTTGCTTCACAACTTCCCGCAACCGCGCGAGGACGCGACAGCGGGCGACTAGAACAGCACCTTCGCTCATGGCCAATTGCCTAGCGGCCTCAACAATGGGAATGTGCTCTACCGAAGTCAGTCGAAAAGCCTCCCAGGTAGGTTGCCTAACTTGGCGACTTACCTTTGCTGCGGCTAGACAAAACAGCTCGCGCCGATATTCCAGTTCAAACTCCAAGGACGCTTCTGCGCCACTTCCGTGCGGATCCGGATACTCTGCCAGCAACTCATCGAATTCAAACGATTGACCAGTCGATTTGCCAATCGACTGGTATTTTCGCCTCGTGAGGAAATTGATCATGAGATTGCGAGCGATTCGGAATAGCCAGTCACGAAATCGTCCTTTGCAGGGGTCCGGTTCCCAACGATGGATCGCACGCGAGATGGCAATCATGACTTCTTGAACAATGTCGTGAGCGTCTGCCTCCTGAAACCCTTTTGACCGAGCCAAGCGAAAAACGAGAGGTTGGTAGATCGCAACAAACTGATCCCAAGCCTCAATGTCTTGCTTATTCGGTAGCCTTAGCAAAAGGCTGTTTCGAGTTTCATTCTGATCAACGTTCACATTGGCACGTTCGTGAGAATATCTGTGAGAGCATCAAGTGCGGGGAATGCGATACAAACCGCAGATGCGAGAAAACACTAGAATAGAACACACAAGAATTTCCATCGCATTACACTCAGCGAAAGGAAAAAAGAAATTTCGTTGTGAATGACGGCTTGTGGGATGGGACCAATGTCTCGTCCTTGGATCCGTTCGGGACGATGGTCCCAAACTACAACTGGTGTCTATCAGTCTGCCAATCGCGTTGGCCTGCGGTTGTTGCGAATAGCGTCAGAGTCGCTCTCGGCAAGAGCGACCTACTTTCTTTGCTTTCCCTTGCCAGATGTGTATCGCATTTGCTGTTTTGCTATTTGTTCAGCGGAGACGTTTTGAACTCCCAAAGCACTGAACACCGCGTTGGCAAGCAACTCTTGAAACACAGGCTCCGCAAAATCTCCCTTGTGACCAAGTGAGGTATAAAACGAAGCTCCACCGTCAGACCGTACGTGCGACCAAGCGACAGGCTCTGCGGGTTGATCTTCGATCTTCCCAGTGAGAGCCACTTGCGTGCCTGGCTTGAGCGGTGAGACTTTGTAAAGTGAGCCCTTGCTCGTGAAGAGCGAATTCGCATTGCCCGAACGACTCACGATCGGAAAAAGATCATTGCCGTAGTGATTGCTATAGTTGCCGCCGAAGGCATAGGAATCAAACTCTGGCCACTGAACGAATCCGTCAAGTTGCTTGCCGTCCCGCAACGAGAATGCATGGCTGGCCGTTCGAATTCCGATAACAGGTCGACCGGCTTTGACAAACGCTTGAATTCTCTGCATGTCCATCTCGCCCAGAGGACGCCGACGCACGCTGACCAGCAATGCATCCGCATCATCGATGGCTTCTAGCCCCGGAATTACTAATCGATTCTTAGAATCGCCATGAATGACGCTCACTTGCAATTGAGTACGTAAATGCGTTGATGCGAACTGCGGGAGCGTATTCGCGGTCTCATACTCGTCCTCAGCGATCAGCATGACCAAGTGGGGACGGCGGTCCATAGAAAACCGAAAGGGGACTAGCTCCGATGGAACCCTCGACTTGACCGCAGCAAACAGTTGATCGCTAGTAACCGTTGGGCAAACATGCCGTTCCACATGATCGATAACCAAATCCGTGCCGGAGAAATGGTTTACGTAAGGCCAGCTCAACGGGTTATACATCGTGTCGGTCAAGTCACGAATTAAACTGACGTTCTTGCCGTGGCTGGCGAGTTGCCTCAGACCAAATGGCCGTCCAAGGACGCACATATTCGTATGTACGCCACATAACAAAACTTGCTGGATCCCTTTGGCCTCAAGAATATTCCAAATCTCATTTCCTGAATCGCTTACGAAGTCACGCTCGGAATCGATCTGAATTACCGGGATCTGTTGTTTCCATGGTGCTTTCGGATTGCGGCCCTCGGACGCTAGCGTCTGCGCCCACAACTGGTGTTCAACAACCTCGTCGTCTTCTCCCCCGTCCGACTGATCGATCGGGTATGAGAACGCTTCTTCGCTCGGAATCCTATCGCACCACGTTGAAATATCCTTGGGCAAATTTGCTGCATTGGGAATCGACTTGGCCCTCGCTCGCGATGGGTGCTCCGCATAGAAAGCCATGCAATCGCTTGGAGCATGAATGATCGTCGCTCCGTTTTCTCGCAGCAAAGCAGTCAAAGCATTGAGTCGAGGTGCAAGCTCTTGAACGCGACGGACTGCGTTCACGCAGTGGTGAGAATCCCAAACATCGCACAAAATAATCGCTGTGGTTTTTGGCTGCCAAACGGTAGGGGTCGATATTCGATGGAATTGGTTAGGGAAATCAGCGACAGGCGTTTGGCGAGTTACTTGCAAACCTTGGGTATGCCCAGGCGAATGCCAAGCCGCAGTAAGTGCCAGGGCAAAAAAGCCTGCGCAGGCACTCTTGCCTAAATAAGCAGGGTTGTTGAGCGAGGTTAGGTGGAACACGGCAATTTCCTTTTAGGCGAGCGGCAAGCTGAAAACTACCAATGATAGCCCGAAACGTGAGTGAGGAACCTGTCGAATTGCACCTCGCTTACGTTTCGGGTTGGGATAGCAACCAATTCTAGTGGACCGGATGAACGTGTGATCCGAGCTGAACGTGGATTGGAAACGGTGCAACCGTTCACGGTTTTTCGCGCTATGCCGTCGAAACCAAGGAATTCGATCGTAGTGGGCCATGCCACGAGTCCTGAGGCGCCTGGCCTCGTAGCCTCGTCCACTACGCTTTTGAACATCAATACTACAAATGCGTGCACGGTTACGAAATGGTTTACCTCGGTACGTTTTGACAGGCAGCCTGTGAAGCAGAAATTATTTACAGTCGCAAACCACTGCTATCAAGAGACTTAGGCATTTCGTTCAAGTAATGGCACGCCGGTTGCTCTCGCCTTGGGAAACCTATAGCCGACTGCCAAAACTGGCTCATGTCGTTTTCTGGTGGGATTTTGAGTATCAGGTCATTGGGTGCGGGAAGCCTGCACTTCGTAATACACATATTAATGTTCGTTGGTTGTTACCGACTCATCGCAAGGAGTTCACCGTGGCAAAACAAATGGTTTTTGATGACGAAGCGCGACAGCCGCTTTTGGCTGGCGTTTCCAAGCTCGCTCGAGCAGTTCGCAGCACCTTGGGCCCACGAGGACGCAACGCGGTTCTCGACAAGGGTTGGGGCTCTCCGAAGATCACCAAGGACGGTGTCACGGTCGCAGAAGAGATCGAATTGGACGATCCTTACGAAAATTTGGGGGCTCAGCTAGTTAAGGAAGCTGCGAGCAAGACGAATGATGTTGCTGGTGATGGAACCACAACTGCAACCGTATTGGCAGAAGCGATTTTTCGCGAAGGCCTAAAGATGATCGCCGCCGGTGCCGATCCGATGGCTCTCTCTCGCGGGATTGCAAAAGCCGTCGAATGCGTCAAAGCGGAAATCGACAAGGTATCGATTCCAATCGATGCCAAGAACAAAAAAGAAATAAAGCAAGTAGCAACAATCGCTGGCAACAATGATCCTGCAATCGGAGACGTCTTAGCGGAAGCCTTCTTGAAGGTCGGCAAAGATGGAGTTATCTCAGTCGAAGAAGGTCGCGGAAACGAAACGACAGTTGAAGTTGTCGAAGGGATGCAATTCGATCGCGGATTTTTGTCCCCGCACTTCGTTACCAACCAAGACGAAGTGTCTGTCGAGTTGGAAGACTGCTACATCCTGATCCACGAAGAAAAGATCAGCAACAACAAGAAGCTGATTCCTCTGTTGGAAGCGATCAGCAAGGCTAAGAAGCCATTGCTTATCATTGCCGAAGACATCGATGGTGATGCGTTGGCTACTCTTGTCATCAACAAGATGCGAGGCATCCTCAACGTTGCTGCGGTTAAGGCGCCTGGTTATGGCGATCGACGCAAGGCCATTCTCGGAGACATCGCTTCGTTGACTAACGCCAAGGCAATTTTTAAGGACCTCGGCATCGACCTCGAGTCGGTTAAGCTAAGCGACTTGGGCCGCGCCAAGAAAATTCACATCACCAGTGAGAACACCGTTGTTATCGGTGGTGCAGGCAAGAAAGACGTCATCGAAGCTCGCGTTGTTCAGCTACGCCGAGAAATCGAGAACACCGACAGCGACTACGATCGTGAGAAACTCCAAGAGCGACTCGCGAAGCTTGCCGGTGGTGTTGCACAGATCAACGTCGGTGCCGCAACCGAAACCGAAATGAAGGAACGCAAGGCGCTCATCGACGATGCCAAAGCTGCAACGCAAGCAGCACTCGCCGAAGGGATCGTTCCTGGCGGTGGTGTTGCTCTGATTCGCTGCGAAGCGGCTTTGAGCAAACTCAAGTTGGAGGGGGACGAAAAGCACGGAGCAAAAATCATTTCGAATGTTTTGGATTACCCTCTACGAGCTATTGCTAACAACGCCGGCGTAGATGGCGCTGTGGTTGTCAATCGCGTTCGCCAACAAAAAGAACGAACCGAAGGATACGATGCCAACTCCGACAAGTACGTCGATATGATCAAGGCCGGCATCATCGATCCAGCCAAGGTTGTGAAGACAGCATTGGGCAACGCTGCCTCGGTCGCCTCGTTGTTGCTCACCACCGAATCCTTGATCACTGAGATTCCAAAGGAAGAGGAAGAAGCAGCCGGCGGCCATCATGACCACGACCAAGGCATGGGTGGAATGGGCGGCATGGGTGGAATGGGCGGCATGGGTGGTATGGGCGGCGGCATGGGCGGGATGATGTAATTCCTACCCCCACGCAGATCCTCAATTCAATTTCAATTCAACTAATCCAATCAAACTAACTTTCAAAGAATAAGGAAAATTCCAAATGGCAAAGGTAAACATTCGTCCTCTTGATGACCGTGTCGTTGTGCAACCGCTCGAAGCGGAAGAGACCACCGCTGGTGGTATCGTGTTGCCAGATTCGGCCAAGGAAAAGCCACAGCGGGGTAAGGTTGTAGCGGTTGGTCCAGGCAAGCTTCTCGATAGCGGTGTTCGCGGTGCACTAAGCGTGACAGTTGGCGACGAAGTGATCTTCGGCAAGTACGGCGGAAGCGAAGTGGAAATCGATGGCGTTGAGTACAAGATCCTTCGCGAGAGCGATGTCTTGGCTAAGCTTGCTTAGTTCGCTCACCCCTGTGTCAAACTCCGAACCGTCGCTTCCTCGAAGTGACGGTCCACAAAAATCGAACTTTTTCCAAATCCATAAGGACTGCTAAGCGTGGCTAAGCAATTACTATTTGACGACCAAGCCCGAGCGCGAATGCTACAGGGTGTAGATAAACTAGCGAATGCGGTAGCCGTGACCATGGGTCCGACTGGCCGCAATGTGATCATCGATAAAAGTTTCGGTGGTCCCACTGTAACGAAAGACGGCGTTACCGTCGCTAAAGAAATTGAACTCGAAGACCGCTTCGAAAACATGGGCGCTAAGCTCGTTGTCGAAGTCGCACAGAAGACGAGCGATCTGGCTGGTGACGGCACAACTACCGCTACCGTTTTGGCTCGTGCGATTTTCAAAGAAGGTCTTCGAAACGTCGCTGCAGGCAGCAACCCATCTGCCATCCGTCGCGGCATTGACAAAGCTGTTGAAGCTGTTGTTGCCAAGTTGCAAGAGATGGCCAAGCCAGTTAGCAACCGACAAGAAGTTGCTGCCGTTGGCTCGATCTCCGCAAACAACGATATGTCGATCGGTTCATTGCTCGCCGAAGCGCTCGAGCGCGTTGGCAAAGACGGTGTGATCACGGTCGAAGAAGGCAAGACGGCAGACACAACCGTTGAGTACGTAGACGGCATGCAGTTCGACAAGGGATTTGTTTCCCCGTATTTCATCAATACGCCAGCCACCATGAGCTGCACGTTTGAGAATGCGGTCGTTCTGTTGTACGACAAGAAAATCAGCAACATTCGAGACTTGGT
>JBBRGW010000206.1:0-7237 GCA_038223525.1 Pirellulales bacterium | reverse complement strand
CCGTCGTCAGCCGCAATTACCAAAATTGCAATGTCGGTTACGTTGGCACCGCGAGCTCGCATCTCGGTAAATGCCTCGTGACCAGGCGTATCGACAAAGGAGATGGCGCGACCGTCTTTCTTGACTTGATAAGCCCTGATCTGTTGCGTAATACCACCCGCCTCGCCTGAAACAATCTTGGTTCCGATCAAATAATCGAGCAACGATGTCTTGCCGTGGTCGACGTGACCAAGGAACGTAACGATCGGTGGCCGTGTAACCAAGTCTTCGGCACTATCCTCAATATCATCCATTTTGCCGATCAAGCTGGTTTCAAGCGTTTCGGCTTGTCGGAATTCGAGCTCCACACCAAGGTCCGCTGCGATGAGTTCTGCTTGGTCTTGGTTCAAGTACGAATTGATGTTTTGCATCGTCCCCATGGTCATGAGCGAACGCAAAATACGGGCAGCAGTAACCCCTGCCGCTTCGGAAAAACTTCGGATCGTACAAGGCATTGCGAGCACGACTTTTTCCTTGCGGACCGCCGTCGGAGTCGGCTTCTTGCGCGGACCACGACCGCGGTTTCGACCGCCGTCATCGTCCTCGAGCGAGGCCAAGTCTCGAGACGTTTGGATGCGTGGGCCACGATCCTTTCGGCTCGACTCTAGGCCTGCCAACCCCTTCTTCTTTACCGGCGCTTCTTCCTCGACGACAGGTTTTTTAGCTTTCAGATTCAGCTTGTTTTCCGCGTTCGCCTTGAAGTCTGCGAGGCCCGAATGCTGTGTTTGACTTGGGGTGGATGGCCTGCCTGGCGTTCCTGCACCCATTTGGGACGAACCTGGCTTGGCAGGTGTCGATGGTTTCTCTGTAGGCTTGTCCATCCCTTTGCTAACTCCACGGATGACATCCGGAGTTAACTTTACGATCGGCTTTTGAGTCGCTTGTTCCTGAGGCTTGGCAGATGGATGCGGCGTCGCTGATTTCGGAATCTTGGCCAAGTTGATATTCAAAACGGCTTCGCGAGTTTTCCTGGGCTTGTCCGAAGCGGGCTTCGCATCCGCTCCCGGTCGTGGACTGCCAAGCACCCGAACTCGACCGCTCGTGTTGGCAGGCGAATAGAAATCGCGACGCGCATCAACTGGTCGTTCTGTTTTCTCTTCCGCAACGAGAGATTCCGTCGGTGTTTCGCCAGCTACCGCTGCACTGCTCTCGGACGCCTCTTCTGCGGGTACGTCTGAAGCGATCGGGGAAACAACTTCAGCCGTAGCCTCTACCGGAATTGGAGTTTCCGCTTGGGAAACTGCGTTGCCCGCTTCTTCCATGGCATCGATAGGCTGACTTTCCACCACGACGGCAGCCTTGACGCGAACCGAGGATAAATCACGCTTAGCTCCTCCCAATCGACCGCTCAAATCGCGAATCGGAGCATCTTTAATCGGCTCTCGAGTCAGTGGTTCGCGAGTCGGTTTTGTAATAGGCCCTGCGGTTGGAGCTGCAGAAGCGGAAGCAGACGCGGCAGCGGCTTTCTCTTCGATATGCCGCTTGATTCTCGCAATCTCCTCGTCTTCGAGACTTGCAAGCGCGCTCCCCTTGCCCTGAATTCCCAAACGGGTACACAGGTCGACTAGCTCCTTGCTGTCCAGTCCTAGATCTTTAGCCAGCGAATAAATTCTTACTGCCACTGAGCAAAATTCCTTGGGCATATGCCCTGTGAAACGAGGCAAGTCGGCCGGTCATCCGGCGTTAGTTGCTCACCTGTCTCCGCGTAAAGTTATTTCATTTGGACGCCCCCACGCGTATGCAGCGGGTCACCCACCCGATTCGACACGACACATGCCGAACGATGTCTTTTGCCCCAAAGCACATAGTGCTCCAGCGACTTAAACTTATGCTGCCTATGATGGTAATGCATAAATCATTCTTGCGTTAGACGTTTCCGTCAGTTTGCTGACCTGAACCATCTTTATCCTTGGGCGAATCGACCAGAGGAATCGCATCCTCGGTAGGTTTTTCCGCATCACTCTTCTCTGCAACAACTTCTTCTTCAGTAAGTTCTTCTGCAACAAGTTCTTCTGTAGCAAGTTCTTCTGTAGCAAGTTCTTCTGCAATTTCAGTCGCCACCGGAGGGGGGGGCGATACCTTCCCTTCCTTGCGGTCCAGTTCTTCGGTCGCTTTTCGTTCCCGATCTAGCTTGTCTTGATGCTTGCGTGCGTCTTCGGCTGCTTCTTGTTCTGCAGCTTTGGTTTCCGCTTGATCAACGATCGCATCGACTTCTTCCTCGGACCAGTTTCCCATTTCCATTAAGGCATCGGGTTCGATGACCGACAGATCGTCATAGGACAAATAGCCCTGCTCCACTAACTGCTGTGCAACTGACTCATTCATCCCCTCAAGTTCCATGAACCCTTCCATGGCCCGCTCGATTTGGCGTTCCAATTCTGGGGCGGTCATAATTTCGATATCCCAGCTGCATAGCTTGCTGGCCAATCGAACATTTTGACCGTAACGACCTATTGCTTGAGACAAATGTTCGTCACTAACCAGCGCTATGGCGCGTCCGATCATATCACAAAGAAGCACTTGCTCGACTTCAGCAGGCTGAAGTGCGTTGGGAATTAACACCATCGGGTCATCGCTCCATCGAACGATGTCGATGCGCTCACCAGCCAATTCGCCTGTCACGTTCTTGATTCGGTTTCCTCGCATCCCTACGCAGGCTCCCACACAATCGATACGTTGGTCACTGCTGCTAACAGCGACCTTGCTTCGATAGCCAGGTTCGCGGCTAATCGCGTTGATGCGGATGACGCCTTCTGCAATTTCCGGAATTTCTTGCTCGAACAAGCGTTGAATCAACGTGGTTTTGGTCCGCGAGAGAATGATTTTAACTCGGTTTCCAGCTGCCTTTACTTCGTAGATCACAGCGCGAACCCGCGAGCCATTGTGATAGCTTTCGCCTGGAATCTGTTCACTCCGCGGCAGAATCGCCTCGACATTTCCGAGCTGAACGATCGTAACGCCTCGTTCGGTGCGTTGCACAATTCCAGTAACGAGTTGACCAATTTGCGTGTAGAACTCATCTAGGCGAGCGTCCCGCTCCGCTTCTTTGAGCTTTTGTATGATCACTTGCTTGGCGGTTTGAGCGCCGATTCGTCCGATTTCGTCTTCGCTTAAATTCCGGCCGTTTACGGTTGCGAGAATAGCTCCGCCATCGCGAGCAATCTTGACGACAACTTCAGAGTCTTCCCCAAATTGCCTTTTGATTGCCGTCATAAGCGCAGATTCGATGGCAAGGATGACCAACTCTGGGTCGATTTGCTTTTCGCGATGCAACGAATCTACAATTCGGAGCAATTCTTGTGGATTCATTCCGTTGTTATCTGTTGGGTAGGTAGTTTTCGGTTGGGGGTGGTGAATTCAGAGCCCCGTTTCCACTACCCCCCGTATCGTGCGCAAGAAGCCGAAAAGCTATCGCCATCACTTCGAAATGTCAACCGTCAATTGAACTTACGCCCCTGGGCGCAGCTTGTTTCGCGCTCATAATGCCCATATGGATTCGTCTAACGATTACGACACGATCATTATCGGAGCAGGAATGAGCGGCTTGGCTGCTGGCATTCGCTTGGCCCATTACGATCAGAGGGTATGTGTTCTTGAAAAGCACTGGACGATCGGCGGGTTAAACTCGTTCTATCGTGTAAATGGTCGAAATTACGACGTCGGCTTGCATGCGATGACCAATTTCACCGAAAAAGGGGCCAAAAAAGGCCCTCTTGCTCGACTCCTAAAGCAGCTTCGGTTCCGCTGGGACGATTTTCAATTGGCTGAGCAAAAGGGCTCTCGGATCGCTTTTCCAAGCCTTCACTTGGATTTCAACAACGATGTCGAAATGCTCCAGTCGGAGATCAGTGCCAAGTTCCCACATCAAAAGGACGCTTTTCAAAACCTGCTAAATCGACTGGTCGACTACGACGACCTCGCTCAAGAAGACTTCCAGCTGTCGACTCGAAAGATCCTATCAGAGATCTTGAGTGATCCATTGCTGATCGAGATGTTGCTGTGTCCGCTAATGTGGTACGGCAACGCCCGAGAACACGATATGGATTGGGGGCAGTTCTGCATCATGTTCCGAAGCATTTTCCTAGAGGGCTTTGCCAGACCCTTTAAAGGTGTTCGCCTCATCCTGAAACATCTCGTTCGACGATTTCGCGAACTAGGGGGGGATCTGAAGTTGCGTAGCGGAGTCGCCAGAATCTGCGTCGATGGAAAGCATGCCGTCGGTGTGGAACTCGAGAACGGAACCGTGCTAACTGCCAAACGGATCCTCTCTAGCGCAGGAATAGTAGAGACGATGCGAATGTGCGATGACCATTCTTTTTCGGAAGTTTACATGGCCGGTGAAATGTCGTTTATCGAATCGATATCGGTTCTAGAATGCCAACCGAAAGCTTTCGGGTTTGACAAGACGATTGTCTTCTTTAATGACTCGGATCAATTCCATTGGACTAAACCGTCGAATCGTTTGTGCGACCTCCGGACTGGCGTTATCTGTTCCCCCAATAATTACGCTTACTCGAGCACCGACGGGGAGCTCGAGGCAGGCTTCGTAAGGCTGACAACGATCGCAGACCACAACCGATGGTCGGCGCTTTCCGACGTTCAATATGGTACGGAAAAACTTCGCTGGTACGACGAATCGGTCGCGGCTGCCGTCCGGTTCATGCCTGACTTCCGTCGTCATGTTATCGATACCGATATCTTCACCCCTAAAACCATCCGTCGTTTTACTTCGCACGACAATGGCGCCGTCTACGGTGCCCCGCAGAAACAACTCGATGGAACGACTCGGTTGAGCAATCTATTCCTTTGCGGAACAGACCAAGGATTTGTTGGCATCGTCGGAGCGATTGTCAGCGGAATCTCCATGGCAAACCAGCATTGCTTGCTCGTCGACTGATGCCACGGATTTGAGTTACAATGTTTGAGTTACAATGAAGGTTTACCTCCTTGTGTCCCTCTGCCTCGCCACTCCGAAAATAAATGATTTCGATCGTAGTCCCACTCTTTAACGAACAAGACTCACTGGAAGAACTGGTTCGGAGAATTCAGCAAGCTGTTGCGACCGACAATCTTGGTGACTACGAAGTGCTGCTGATTGATGATGGATCGAACGACAATTCCTGGTCGATCATCGAAAAACTTTCTCAAGATAACACAACGGTTCAGGGCATTCGCTTCCGTCGCAACTTTGGCAAAGCTGCAGCCCTATCTGCCGGCTTCGCGATTGCAAAGGGGCAAACGATTGTCACCATGGACGCTGACCTGCAAGACGACCCGAATGAATTGGTTCGACTCATCAAGAAATTGGATTCCGGTTTCGAAGTCGTTAGCGGCTGGAAGCAGACGCGTTATGACCCGTGGCACAAACGCTGGCCCTCCTTGGTGTTCAATGGAATCCTTCGGAGGTTTTCAGGACTGCAGCTTCATGATTTCAATTGCGGCCTAAAGGCTTACCGTCGCGAGGTGCTAGACGAGGTGACCTTGTACGGTGAAATGCATCGGTTCATCCCAGTCCTCGCAGCAGCCCGCGGTTTTCGAGTCGCCGAAGTATCGGTACAACATCATCCTCGCGTGCATGGTGTTTCGAAGTACGGCATGTCGAGAATCCTAAAGGGTTTTTTAGATCTCTTTACCGTTGTCTTCATCACACGGTTCCGCTACCGACCGCAACATTTGCTCGGTGGGATCGGACTGGGCGCCTGCTCGACCGCCTGCGCGATCCTCGTAGGACTTATGGCCGCTTGGGTGATTAGTCGATTGGGTTGGGGTATGACACCTATCAATCTGCACGAACGACCGCTGTTCTACTTATCGATGGTTCTTTTTCTACTAGGTGCCCAAATGATCGGTGTGGGGTTGCTGGCCGAGCTCCTGGTCGCCAATGCAGGTGGCCGAACCATCCCGTTTTCGATTTCCAAAACGACGGCAGATACACAAACGTGAGCCAAACCATGCGAGCAAACGACGATGCTAATTGGCATTTTAAGGACGTAGCTTGGCTGTTGATCGGTATCGCTTGCGTGATTCAAGTCGCGAGAGTTCTTGGCATTACCGCTGTTCACGGCGAACTCCCTTTCCTGAGTGCAAACGACAGGTCCCGCTGGTGCGCAATCGCCGCGTTGACCGAGGATGGAAAATGGGAAATCGATCGTGTCACCGAACTGCTAGACAGCAAAGGAAAATCAAAAATTTGGAACTCGATCGATATCGTTCGTCATCGAGGGGATGATGGAAAAGAGCACTTCTATTCGAGCAAGCCCCCTTTGCTGACGGCGATGTACGCACTGGTTTGCAAACCCGTTACCATGATCTTTGGAAAGAAACTGACCGAAGAGCCATTCTTGATCGGCCGCACGGTTATGCTCTTGGTCAATGTTTTGCCGCTGGCGGTTTGGTGGATCTGGCTCGCCTATTGGCTTGAAAAGAACGTAGCGAAACATTGGTCTCGGTACATGCTGCTCAACATGGCGTTGTGGGGTACTTTCCTTACGACCTTCGCCGCTACGCTCAACAACCACTTGCACGGCGCTTTGATTTTTTCGGTCAGCCTCGGACTGTTGTGGCAGATCATTCGCGCTTACCAACTCGGCCAAAGCAAATCATGGGGGATTTGGGTTGGATGTGGCGTATCATCCGCACTCGTCGTTGCGTGCGAACTGCCTGCCTTGGCATGGGCGGCAGCAGCCAGTGTGATTCTCCTCGCCGTGGATTGGCGCAAACTGCTATTCGGCTATGGGATTGGCGCGGCTTCGGTGGCGGTTGCTTTCTTGGCAACCAACTATTGGGCCCATCATGACTTGCGTCCCCCCTATTCCCATCGCGGGGTCGGCGCTTTGATCGCGACCATTCCGAGGGAAACCGAAAACTCCGAAGCCCCCAGCATCGCGTCCGTTATCGCTCTCGCAAACCAGAATGGTTATGCGTTCACAAATAAGTCCACCATCATTCCCGCACGTCTAACGGATGTGCTGCAATTCATCGATGAAGGAGCGGGACAAAGAGTGGCTATCATGTCATCGAACGACAAATGGTCCATCTACCATTGGGACGACTGGTATGATTTCCCAAAATCCTATTGGTTGCCCGGCAATAAAAAAGGGGTTGATAAGGGCGAACCCGATCGACTGCTATACGGATTGCATTTCATGATTGGACATCACGGAATCTTTTCGTTGACCCCATTTTGGTTCATGGGAAT
>JBBRGW010000205.1:0-7238 GCA_038223525.1 Pirellulales bacterium | reverse complement strand
AGCTGAGAACCTTTACGTCCGATGGGGCAAGCCCATCGGGGCGTACACAATGCAGACGGCCAAAAAGGCCATGGGGGTCGAGCCGCAATCTCCTAGAAACCAAGTTTTGGTGCTTAGGTGTGGCTTGGAAGCGTCACGGCAAAGTATAATGTTTTCGTAACGCTCTATCGGCTGCATTTGGCCGTCTGCACTCCGGAGTTTGTAAGGTAATGATTCAAAAAATGTTTTTTAGGTGCCTTCTCATCCTAGGTGGTCTGGTCGGTTTTATTTGTGTCGAAAATTGCTTTGGCCTTGAGGATCCATCCTCTCCGCAGCAGTTCAATCGAGACATTAGGCCCATTCTTGCGAGCACCTGCTATCGCTGCCATGGCTTCGATGCAAAAACTAGGGAAGCGGAGCTTCGCTTGGATACCTCCGACGGTGCGTATGCCCCTCGCGCTTCGGGCGAACACGCGATCGTCCCGGGCAAACTCGACGAGAGCCTCATTTGGGCGCGAGTCAATTCTACAGATCCAGATTCGGTCATGCCCCCACCTGCTTCCAATCGGCAGCTAACCCCCGCCGAAAAGCTCTCGATTTCAAAATGGATCGAGCAGGGTGCGAAGTACGAGAAGCATTGGTCGTTCGAACCCATCGCCTCACCCAAAGAGGATTCGATTCCAATCGATGGCTACTTGGAGCGAGAAAGAAAACGCATTGGGCTGATTGCTCAAACGCAAACAGACCCCATCACCCAAGTGCGACGCCTTGCCCTTACCTTGACCGGCTTGCCCCCTAGCTTATCGGATGTCGAGACTTACATGGCTAGTCCTTCTGAGGCGAACTACAACAAACTGGTTGAGCAGTATCTCGCATCGCCGCACTACGGCGAGGAGATGGCCAAGCATTGGCTCGACGTCGCTCGCTATGGCGACACGCACGGTATGCATTTAGACAACGAAAGACAAGCGTGGGCGTATCGCGATTGGGTTGTCGATGCGTTCAATGCGAACTTGCCATTTTCGCAATTCACCATCGAGCAATTGGCTGGGGACCTGTTGCCGAATCCAACACTATCTCAACAAGTTGCAACAGGCTACAACCGTTGCAATGTGACAACCGGTGAGGGGGGAGCCATCGATGATGAGTTCCTTTTTCGCTATGCAGTCGATCGGACCAGCACGACCATTCAAACGTGGTTGGGACTAACAGGTGGGTGCGCAGTTTGTCACGATCACAAATACGACCCGATCAGTACTCGCGAGTTTTACTCAATGTATGCGTTCTTTTATAGCGCAGCCGATCCGGCAATGGACGGCAATATAGAAGCGACTCGCCCGTTTTTGCAACTGCCAACAGACGAGCAAAAAAAGCAACTCGAATTGGCCAAGGAGAAAGAAATACAGTCTTTGGCCAAACTTCGGCAGCTAGCATCCGACAAAGAGCAGATCGCTTACGAATCGCAGCAAACAATTTCGCACACCGGTGCTATTACGGCAGTATGGCTTGACGATGAGTTTCCTATTGGAGCGTCCGTGCGAAACACCTCACGCAACGACGCGCGATGGTCGACTGATGTCGGTGCGCCGATGGGGCGCCGAGCGCTGCGACAGGAGTTTGGGCATCGGTTCGAACAAACTATTTCCAACGGCCTGGCACCGATTTGGATTCTCGACAACGGTCGCTTGCGAGCTTGGGTTTTGACCGATTTACATGAACCGCCCAAGGCGATCTTTCTCGAAGTTAGGACCGATTCCGGTTCGAAGAAATGGGGATGGAGCAGCACTCCTGAAGACGCCAAATTGGTTGGGGTGGAAGCCGACCGCGTGCAAGGCAAGCTTCCGCAGCGGGGTCGCTGGACCGAGCTCAACATACCTCTCGCCGACTTGAAAGTTGGCTCGAGCGTAAAAGAGATCAAGCTCGGATTGTACGGAGGAATATGCTATTGGGATGGAATTACATGCACCGGCAATCATCGCGAGGAAGACCAATTGACAACGGACTTGAATCGTTGGTGGATATCGGTAAAGGGAACTTCTGTTCCATTGGCCGCTGGTGACGTAGCCAAGGCGATTAAAGATGGACCGGATAGCGAGGCGGGCAAATCAAACGCAAATCAAGTTGCCGAATTCTTTCGCATGTACATTTCGGAGAGGGTATCCCCTGCGATGCTTGCTGGGCGGCGCAGTTGGCTGTCTTCGCGTGTCGACCGCGCCATCGTTGAAAGCCAGATTCCGGGTACCTTTATTTTCAATGATCAGTCCAAGCCGCGCGAAGCGTTTGTCATGACCCGTGGCCAATACGATCAAAAAGGGGAGGCGGTTACACCGGGAACTCTGGCTATTTTGCCTGCTTTGAAAAAGGGCGCAGAGCAACAGCGGCTTAATCGGCTGGATCTCGCGCGATGGATTGTTTCCGATGAGAACCCGTTGCCTGCGAGGGTTACGGTGAATCGTTTTTGGCAACAGGTGTTTGGAATTGGCTTGGTGAAGACAAGTGATGACTTTGGGGCACAGGGTTCACCGCCGACCCATCCAGAGCTTCTAGATACTTTGTCCTATCGATTTCGCAAGAGCGGATGGGATATTAAGCAATTGATGCGAGAACTGGTCACATCGGCTGCGTTTCGCCAGTCGGCCGTCATCACACCTGAAACGCAGAGGATCGATCCTGAAAATCGCTATCTCGCGCGTGGCCCGCGAATCCGTCTCGATGCAGAACAAATACGCGATACGGTATTGGCGGCAAGCGGATTGCTTAACACGCAAATGGGCGGCCAAGCCTTTAAGGGGTATCAGCCGAAAAATATTTGGGAACCTGTCGGGTACGGAGATTCGAATACCCGATACTACATACAAGAACATGGAGATAAAATTTACCGACGCAGCCTTTATAGCTTTATCAAACGGACTGCCCCGCCACCTTTCATGAGCAACTTCGATGCACCGAATAGAGAGTTGTTTTGCACGCGGCGAGAAAGAAGCAACACTCCCTTGCAAGCGCTTCAGTTGATGAACGATGTCCAGTATGTCGAGGCAGCCCGTGTGCTGGCCGAGCACATCCTATCCGACGCAGCAATCAAGTCCGAGGATCGTGTCGCGACAATCTTTCTACGGTGTCTCTCCAGAAAGCCCACGCCATCGGAACTCACAACGATTGAGCAGGCTTCGACCAAATTCCGATTGCGATTGCAGGAAAACGAGTGGGACGCCAAGCGGCTGATAGCAACTGGCGAGAAACCTTACGATAGCACTGTTCCACCGGTAGAACTGGCTGTGCTTACGCTAGTAGCCAATCTCGTCTTAAACTTGGATGAACTTGTGAATCGCAACTGAGCAGGAGTTTCAATAACCATGTCGCAAAAATCACGCCGTACCTTTTTGAAAGAATCAGCCTTGGGGGGAGCGATCCTGGGGATATCCCCTCGCGCGCATCGTGCCATTTTCGCATCTGAGCCACCCAGCGAACGGGTTCGCATCGGGATGATCGGTGTCGGCAATCAGGGAGGGCCGAAGAACAACATGAAGTATTTCCTGAAGAACATTGTTGCGATTTGCGACCTGGACAAAACGTATCTAGGCGAGGCGAGTGACTTTCTGCAGAAGCAGGCGGGACTTTCGGCAACGATGACAGATGACTATCGGCGATTGCTCGACGCAAAAGATATCGATGCTGTTGTTGTAACAGTGCCCGATCAATGGCACGCCGTGATGACCATCGACGCTTGCAATGCAGGGAAAGATGTCTACTGCGAAAAGCCGCTCACGCTGATGATTGGCGAAGGCAAACCGATGATCGATGCAGCGAGAAAGAATGGGCGAGTCGTACAAACAGGTTCGATGCAACGGAGCGGTATGGAATTCAAAATGGCGGTTGATCTGGTCCAGAAGGGAATCGTCGGAAAAGTGCATACCGTCAATGTGACCCTACCTAGCCCCAACTGGATCGCACGTGCCAAGAGCCCAGTGCCCAATAGTGATCCGCCTACTGGATTCGACTACAACCGTTGGTTAGGTCCTGCCCCGATGAGACCTTACAATAAGAATCACGTTCACTATCTATTTCGTTTCTATTGGGACTACAGCGGCGGGCAGCAAACCAACTTCGGTGCGCACCATCTCGACATCGCGCAGTGGGGATTGGGAATGGATGAAAGCGGTCCGACAGGTGTCGAGGGCTCGGCGGTATTCAATCCAGATGGATGGTATGAGACACCCGACACTACGGAAATAAAGTACACTTATGCAAACGGCGTCGTCATGAATTGCCGTCAAACGATGAATTCGAAGAGCGCTGAACAAGGCACCGAGTTCGTTGGCGAAAAGGGAAGTCTGTTTGTGTATCGCGGTGGCATGGTCGCAAACCCACCGGAACTGCTTAAGGGGATCGAAGTGCCGAAGATTGTTAGTTCGCAGGCAAACACGAGTCACGTGAACAACTTCCTCGATTGCACCAAATCTCGCCAGTCGCCGGTAGCCGACATCAGCATTGGCCATCGGTCCGCAACAGTGTGCCATCTTGGCAACATCGCGGTTCGGTCGAAAAAGAAGATCAACTGGGATCCAGCGACGGAGACGCTTGTAGGCGATCCGGAAGCGGCCAAGTTGCTCATGAAAGACTATCGCAGCCCGTGGAAATTGAACCCATCGTGAGTGGCAATGCGTTAGCTAGCCGCCGGTTTTGAGACTGATGCCGATTTTGATATGCTTAGGATGCAAGTTCTGTTGCAATCGTTTCTTCCAGTGCGTCTAATCGCTTCTCGATGTTTTGCAGGCTTGGAGCCGTTTCGACGAGATCATCTAGAATGGTTGCGAGTTCGAAATCGATAACGCAGAACCGTCCGTCGGATGCCCGATAGGTAATGTTCCGCAAAGCCTGATCGTCGTGCCGAACACCAAACGATTCGAGCGAAGAAAAGAGTTCGTCCAACTTTTCAGATCTAATGTGTTGAACGGAAGCGCCGCAATGCGACATGTTTAGCTCAATAGAGTCGGAGTTGAATCGAATCAACCGCGGCACGAAATCGCAGGACCGAGATTCGAGGTATCGAAGAACACGTATCTCGTTTTCAAATCGTTTTTTCGCATCAGCACCTCGCAGTCGTTTGCTAACGGTCCCATCGGAACAGTAGCGAACAATCGCCCTAGGGCTATCTTTAATGACTTGCATACCAATATCAAACAAATCGAGTGGAAGGACAAAAGAAGCTAAGAAAGCGTACGTTGACCGCAATCGTAAAGCCGTCGTTTTTGAGGACCACTCGCGGATTTGTATTGGGGAAATGGATGGATTGGAGGGGAATTGACGAATGCGCCGATAATGGGGTCAACGAAGACGTTGATCTGTCTTCCAAAGTCGCACCGGGCAGGCCTGGCAGGTGCGACCTACTGTAGGTCATTCTTGCCGAGAGTGAGGCGAGGAGAGCAGTCTCACAAGATAACGAACTTTGACTCTAGAAACCGCGACGTTCGACGTAAACTGGTCGATACGATGGGCGGGTTTGATACACAGGTTCCGCGAAGTGATACTCTTCGCGTACGACTACCGGAGCGGATTGCTGATAGGAGCGATAGACGGTGTTCGGTTGTTGGTAGACGGGGGTTCCTCGTCCGCCTGTTTGCATGTAGTTTACCACGTAGTCACTAACCCCTTGTTGATTCATCAAAATCACATCGTTCACATCCGGTTGCATGGCAATCCCGTTGGTCTGCATATGAGCCACAATGACTGCGTCGCTAACGCCATTGCGAGTCATGTTGATCACTTCGGAAGTCGTAACGGGACGACGGCTTACGACGACTCTTTGCTGCTGCGGAACTTGCACGTATGTGCGGTGCTCATGATAGGTCGGATAGGCGACTTGAGGCTGATAGTATTGTTGCCGATAAACTTGATCCCGTTTGTTCCCGATGACTCCACCAGCGATTGCACCAACAGCGCCTCCAATGAGGGCACCTTCGGTAGTCTCTTTGTTCTGATGACCAACGACACCGCCGATCAACGCTCCGGTCACACCACCAAGCAAAGCTCCGTCTCGCGTTTGATTTTGACCGTAGCAGGTGCTAGCAATCGAACAGACAAGTGCTGTACCGACACAAAAATTCTTTGCAGTGCGCATGATCCATGTTTCTCGTGGCTGGACTGATTGAAAAGCCAGTGACCGAACCACGGCCGAGGCATTCAATATCTTCGATAGGATATCGGCGTTTCCATGTCGAGACTGAATTAAACCCTTTTGGGATAGTAAGTCCGATGGGGAGTTTGCTTGCATTGCGATGCATAATAAGGCTAGCGGCAGGCTGCATGATCCCAACCCGGCGCGGAAGCGGGGGATAATTTCGCAGGTCCCCCGCTCACGTTTCGGGTTATGATCGGTAGATTTTACTCTGCTGCTCTCTTAGGTAAACACGCTTAAATCGCGATCAGTTTTTTCCAGTGGGGCGCAATGATCTCGAGAGCTTGAGGGTGAAGCCGTCCGTTGGTGGCGCAGATGCTGCTTGCTCGATGAAGCGGTAGGGGATCGCCGTTGCAGTCCGTCGCGTGACCTCCAGCTTCGGACAGAAAGAGTTGTCCAGCGGCGTAGTCCCATGGATGCAGTTTGAACTCAAAAAACAGACCGTATTGGCCGCAACCAACATTGCACAAATCCAGCGCAGCAGCGCCGAAGCGACGCATGCCATGGATATTGTTTCGAAAAAAGGATCCGATGGTATCCAACGTTGCTTGCATCATCCGATCGCGATCGTAATAGAACCCGCAGGTGATCATGGTCGCGTCGATGCGATCATTGCGTTCTACATGTTGTTGAAGTCCATTTAGCCAAGCTCCTTGACCGCGGACCGCAACATACCAATCGTTTCGAATGGGGTTGCAAACGATTCCTAGCTCAGGCTTGCCATCGCGATAGTAGGCGACCGAAATAGCGAAATGAGGTATTCCATGCAGGAAATTGCTGGTACCGTCCAACGGATCAATAATCCAAAGATCGGAGGCATCTGCGCGATCGCTATGCGACTCTTCGGAAATGATCGCGTGATCGGGAAACCTGTCGCGAATCGAATCGACAATTGCTCGTTCCGACCCTAGATCCGCCTCGGTTACGAAATTCGCAATTCCCTTTGTCTCAATCTGCACTGTCGTGTGAAAGCGCTCTTGGAGTACTCGCTCTCCAAGTTTCACAGACTGCGTTGCAACCGCTAGCATTGGGTGATGGAGTTGGTCCAAATCGCCACCTGAATCCGTTCCTGGGTTCGCGTCAA
>JBBRGW010000204.1:0-7287 GCA_038223525.1 Pirellulales bacterium | reverse complement strand
GGCCATCTTAGAAAAGCGTTGTCGCTCATCGGGAAGGCGGTCATCACGATCCGGCCCTGTCCGACGATCTTTTCTGCAACAAGTCCCTCCAGCGACAGCGCAGTATCATCGGTCCCTTTGTACTTTACCCATTGAGCTCCTTCAGCCAATTCGCCCGCCAACTTCGGTATCGGTTTGGCTGGCGAGATTGGGAGCTTTGCACCCTGTATCTGCTTGATGGTCCAAGTCCGATTGAGTGCCGCGAGCTCTTGGTCGGAAACAGTGCTATTCGTAGTTTTAGTGATCGGCGCGTACTCTTTGAGAATGCTCGTCTCGATACCACCGATCGCTTCGGGGCCGTTGAGAATAATGGTCCCTCCGAAATAGAGCCAATCCATTAGTGCTTGCTGTTGATCGGTGGAAAGGATTGCGATCGAAGAATCGTTGAGCACAAAATGCGAGATGGAAGTCATCGCATAGAGTCGGCTAGGAAACTGGGTCGCCACTTCGTCTTCGTTCAAGTCGACGACCCGATGCGGAGTGATTCTTTCGTCGGACATTCTTTGCTTAGAAGGCCAAGTAATACAATCGAGGCCGCGCCAAAAAATGTATCTGGAGGGATCTCGACTGAGTGTAACGAGGTTGTACTGATAGCCCGCAAACATGCGACATAGAAAGTCCTCCTCCAACACGGGCGCTCCAATGCCGCGTTGAGTGTACAACAGCTTGATCGCCGACGGTGTTTTCGTCGGCTCGTCGCCTGTGACGACCACTTCGGGCTGAAAAAATTTGAACTGAATGTTTTTTTCTTGCCCAACTCCCAAGGAAAGATTTCGAGTGAATTCCACCGAGGCTTGATTGGGTGCAAAGGGGACCTTTACCTTGTCCTTATTGACGATCGAAAGATAGGCGGTGAGCGATTCGTCATTGTAATTTGCTTTGAGTTTCTGATTCGCTTGGTACCAGTGCCCCGCTTTTAAAGTGCTACCGGGTATTTCTGACGTAAAGGGCATTGCCTTGAACTCGTTGGCAACCAGCCGCAGTTTCTTCTTTTTTGTCTCTGCCTCTTCGGCCGTTTCTTTGGGGGTCTTGGGTTTGGTACAGCCTCTGCATCCAACCAGCTGCACAAGGATCAAACAGAGCCATATCAACTTCAATGAACCGCGCATCGTAGTACCTGGATTGGCCAACGGGAGTATGGAAACTAAGAGATGAAACCTGGGATATGCAGACGGGATCCATTGATGGAAGCACTAGTTTCCAAACATGCAACCGCCGCGAGCGCATTGGCTTCTGCCGCAATCGCCCGGTTCCTGCGAACTCCGCGTCGCTGAACTCACACCACCTCCGATAACCGGCGAACCGATCACGCTGAGCAGCTTCGTCAGTTTTTTGGAACCGCACTCGGGGCAGTCGGGCTTCGTAGTCGGTGCGCTGACCAGGATCTCAACTTGCTTTGAGCAGTCCTTACACTCGTATTCGTACAGGGGCATGCCATACCTCAACCGCGGAAACAAAAATTCAGATGAACTGATCCAGGTAAACTCAACGTCCTAGTATAACCGACGCGAACGTGAAGCAGGCCATCCTTGATCGGACTCTCGACTTAAAACGGCTCTTCTTGGTCTTCGTCGTCGTCCTCATCGTCCTCCAGCATGTCGTCGTCTTCAGGGAATCGTGGTCCTTGAAAGGCCACTCCCGGACGATCGTGGAGAGTGTCATCGGAGTCATCGATATCGACCAACATCCCGTCGAGCGGATAGCATTTTGCTTGCCAATCCAAAGCTATTTTCTCTGCCTCTGTGGCGTCTCTGGCCAAAACTCCCCACTGCCCAATATAAGTTTGCCATTCCGTTTGGTCCGGCAGACAGCCTTCGGACTCAGGCCAGGCTGCATCGAGTGGTTGCGACACATAGCATTGGAAGAGAAACAGATCGCAAGGTTTCTCGTTGGCTCGCACTTGCTCAAAATAACTTTCTGTTGCAATACCCGCGACAAGCATTTTCTGCTCGACGCTGCGTTGCAATTCCTTTTCGTTTGGACACATTTTTGCGGCAGTGATCAGCCTCTCAAACGCACCCGATACTCCGCTGAGCGTTAGATCGTTGATCTTGGAAAGAGGTCGAGAAAGCGCTAGTTGTATAAATTTGGCTGCCTCCTCGGACTGCCCTAGTTGCGCATGGGCGGCGGCTCGGACGGAATCTATGTGCAACCCGCTGGATTGAAACAGCACCACCTCGCGTTCGATCGCTTCCATCGCTTCGAGCGGCCGTTTAAGTTCTAGCAATCCAGAACTGAGATAGTAGTTGGTCCACGGGCCCGGCGAATGACGTTCGTGAAGTTTTTGAAGGAAGCTGACTTGCAACTCGTGCTGAGTCAACGCATGCGCTTTAAGCGCCGCTTCGAAAAGCAATTCCCCAGAATCACCCCCTTCGCGAATGCAAAGATCGAGAACGTAAAGGGCATCTTGCAAGCGATCGGTCTCCGAGTAGATTCGCGACAAAGCCAAGGCGGCATCATCTCGTGTCCGATCCAGCTTGAAGGCTCGAGCATAACACCTTTCCGCTTCACCCGCGTTGCCGATGTACTCGAATACCTCCGCTGCGCGGAAGTTATTGTTCACTCCGGTCGCTTCCATCTGGAGCGATTTTCGCACGAGCTGTTCGAGCCGGTCGTTGCTGATCGACGTAGGGGGCAAATCGCGATCTAGGCTTGGACCCTTGTCCTCATCAAAATCGACGTCATCCAGATCATCGAGCGGATCATAGGGGCCCCTACTTGCATCCAGCTCCAATTCCGCCGTCAAGCGGTCGAGCATACTGATGGTCATTCCAAGTCGAGCAAGCAACGAGATCAAATAAGCGACATCCTGTTTCGTTGAAACCAAGGTGTTGGCCCATTTCCAAACTACCAAGCGATCGCAGTCGGGCGTTACCAAGAAATTCATCAGGTAGAGGGCTCGTCCGATGTCCTCTGGATGGACAAATTCCTTGATCGATCGATCAAGCAATTCTTGCCGAAACGGAGACACGTCAACCTTTTCCTTCCCCCCGTTTTCCGCTTCTCTGCCAGCGACATGCATACGCTCTGTCAGCCCATCCATCCAAGCTCCCAATGGGGTCGGCTCCTTGATGTCGATGGGCTCGTTCTCTTTTGCTTCTATGTCGGTCGCAACGGTTGCCGGCTCGGGTTGCGGTAGCGCGTTCGGAGCACGCGTGTTCTTCATCACCGTGCCCAGCGGTGTTACCTCAAGCGTGTCGTCGAGTATCTGATGCAGTCTACGAATGGATTGCCAGTCGTTTGCTTTTGTGGCCGCCTCCTCAAACTGCACGCACAAACGATTGGCTTTGGCCATATCGCCTCGCAAACGATAGAGCGCAACGAGACGAATGCCAGTCTCCAACCATTTCGTGATCGCTTTGCTCTGCTTGAGGGTTTTGTTCCAAGCGAGAATCAACTTCTCCGCTTGCTCCCACTCCTGGTTCATGATGTGACCCATCGAGGTGAGCAAGTCGACATCGAGATCGTACTCGGGGCACTCACCGCGTGGAGGAAGCTCCTTTAGCACCTTCATCGTCCGAGGATCCATCTCTTGATCCTCGATCAAATCCAGCGTATGCCGCTCGAACATTACGGCAACCAGAGCACCTTTTGTGTCATTGTTGTTGGGGGAATGGGCCAGCTCAGCTGCCTGCTCCAGTTTGGCGCGGGCCGAATCGTGCTGCCCCTCATAGATGTCCATGTGTGCCAATCGAAGCATCGCTAACCAACGTCGGTCCCCCCGCTCCGGAAACTCGCTGTCCTGGTTGATCACCTGATTGCAGTGGTAGCGAGCCAGCTCGTAGTCGTCAGCCGCAGTATGCGTATCGCACGCGTACTCTCGAAAGCACTGAATGCAGGACAACTTGCCGATCCGATGACAGACTTCGATACCGCCCGTTAAACACTCTTGCATCCCCTCGGAGTTAAAACCGTCCAAGGCACCGGTCGCTTCGGCAAGCACTTCATAAGCGCATGCGCCCATCGAATAGATCATGTTCTCGTACTGATCGAGATCCAGCGACGGCTCGATCTTCCTCGCTTGCTCCTCATCCTCAAAAATGGCAATCAGCTCGACCGCCCGTTCGCGGACCGTTTCGAATTGAAGCAATCTTTCGGCCAGAGTCATTTGAAAGAAGGTGCCGAACACATAGTACGAGAGCTGCCCCTCTGACCGAGAGCGAGATCGAAGCTCACCGTACAACTTATAAGCCGATGCACAATATGCGGACTCCATTAAGTCCCCGGCGGCATCGTTGATCCCAGACAACTCTTTTTCGATCGAGTCTTGTTTTATTTTATTCTTTTTTGCCACTCAACTGCCCTAGGATGGAAAAGCACTATTCATCGGTTCTCATGTTTCCGTCCGGATCGGCCTGCCATACTTTTCCGCTCTCTAGCTCCAATGCGGTCAACCATTTGCCTCCGTAACAGTAGGTATCGATGCAGATCAAATGAGGGATCTCAAAAATCTCCCCCTGCCGATCGTGCGTGTGCCCCACTATAGCTTTTTTGCCCGAGATATGTGGTCCTGGCAATACATTCGAAATCTTGACCCACCGCAACAGGTCTGACGGTTGATCTGCTAATGGCAGGCCGGGGTCATAATTGGCGTGCACCACGAAATGACTGTCGTTTTCATAGAAATCACCCATTCGCTTGAGGAAGTCACGATGCGATTGGGGCACACAAGTCAAATCGCCAGTGAATCCATAGGAGTCCATGGTTTCCACCCCACCGTGGTTGAGCCAACTGTACGGTTCCATCTCGCGATCCAGGACGGCCATCAGCATCTCCTCATGATTGCCCATAAGCGCTACCAAGTTGGTCGTTTGTTCGAGCTGCAGCAATCGGTCCAAAACCCCTTTCGAATCCGGGCCCCGATCGACGTAGTCCCCAACAGTGACGACAGTGTCCTCCATCGTTGGCTGGATTGCGTCAAGCAGTGCATTCAAGGCTGCTAAGCAACCATGGATATCTCCAATGACTATCGTTCTTGGCATAAACTTATTGGTGTTTAACGAACACAATTGGGGCGAGGAACCGAAACCGAAGAAACACATCGAAATCGAAGCCAACGCTCCGTTTCGGACCAACCAAGATATTCGCAATGAATCGGTTCGACTACGCCAAATGGCATTCCGTTCCGATTGCTAGCAAACCCAAGCCGCATGTCAGAAACCACACATAGGAGCGGCTGGATGCTCGCCGCCAGTTTTTTTTCCCTGAGCCCCTATGGCAATCTACCATGGCTTAAGGCGAATGGCAGGATGAAAGATACCAGTAGGATGGGACCATTGTCCCGTCCAAATTGCGGATCTGGACATTGGTCCCAATCAACTTTTGGTAGTTTCCAATCTGCAGCGCGCCCAAGAAGTTTAATTGCTAAAGCAAAGGCCGTACCTAGCTTCACGCCGGTGGATCGCTATCGATCCCCGCGCGGCAGTTTTGCGAAAAACACTCGGCAAGCGTTTTGGCGTTTCGCTTACTAGCTTTTAGATATACTGAATCTTACCGATCGTTCCAATGACCGAATTGTACTTCAAGGAATCTACGCTAAATGGCTCGAAACTTCTGTTCATTGTTCCTAGCCGGACTTCTGCTATCGCTTGGAGCTTCTTCCCATTTGTTCGGCAGACAAGAGTCGATGAAAGCGATTCTTAAACCGGGACTTGATGAGATCACCGAGGGGCGAGTGACGGCAACGATCTCGTTTCTAGCAAGCGATGAACTGGCTGGCCGAGCGACGGGTTCCACGGAGTTCAATATTGCCGCCGGTTACGTGGCTTCACGATTTCGAGGAGCAGGTTTGGATGGCAAACTCGGTGATGTTAACTTCTACCATGTGACCATGAAGCAATTGGTCAGGACTCCTGCTGGGCCTTTGAAGCTGGTCTCGGCCGATGGACAGCCGATTTCGCACTTCGGACTGCTCGCTGCAGGTTCCGAGCCAATGGCTTACACCGGTGCGATCAAGCCCGTGGACTTAGCAAACGAGTTGCCCAGCAGCGGATTGGACGGGGTTGTCGGTGGCATGATGACGGGCAATGCCAAGGGGCAACGTATCTTGTCCCAAATCGTTCGGATGACAAGCACTCTCAAGGATGCGGGTGCCAAGGCACTTTTGCTGGGCGTTCCGAGTGATAGCGAATTGCTCGGATTGGCAAAAGAAGCTCAAGAGAAACCGCGTTCAGAGAATCCACGGTCCCGCTTTGCAATCCCCGTCCTGTTGGTCCCAGAAACCACTTTGGCAGCTTCCTCCATACAAATCGAATTACCAGCAGCCATCATCTCGGAATCACCAATGCGTAATGTCATCGGCCTACTCGAAGGGACCGACCCAGAACTTTCGAAAGAAGCGATCTTGTTCACGGCTCACCTCGACCATTTAGGGGCCAAGCCAAGCGATGGGGATGGGATCTTTAATGGCGCGGACGATGACGCTTCGGGAGTCACCGCAGTCGTACTGTTGGCGGACGCCTTTGCGAAAATGCCTCGGCCAAAACGCTCATTACTCTTCATGACTTTTTGGGGAGAAGAGTCGGGACTCTTGGGCTCCAAACAATTCACGGAAACGCCAGCATGGCCACTCGATAAGATCCGAGCGAACGTCAACATTGAAATGATCGGTCGACCAGAACCTGGCGCTCGCAACAAAATTTGGATGACCGGATGGCAAGAATCGGATCTCGGCACGCTGATGAACAATGCGTCCCAACCCTTCGGCGTCGAGATCTTCAATCATCCCAAATTCAGCGCGATGCTGTACCGTCAAAGCGACAACTGGTCCTTTGTCCAAAAAGGGGTCATTGCTCACAGCTTCTCTGCCGGCTCGCTCCACTCGGACTACCACCAACCCGACGACGAATGGGATCGACTGGAGATCCCGCACATGACTCGCGTTATCCAAGGTCTCTTCGCTGCAAGCCTTCCATTGGCCTACGGTGAAGCGACGCCCAGCAAAGCCAAGTAGTTGAGCGATTTTTTATTTTCCCAATAACAATTCTTCTGATTTCAGAAGTTCAGAGTGAAGGGCACTAAACACCTCAGCACAAGCCTTCGATTTTAGCAAACCATTTGCCGCACGGCGCCGAGAGGCTTAAGCAAGTAGATGTTCGCCCCCCATGGCCTTTGTGGCCGTCTCGTTTTTGGAGCTCTAATTTCACTGGCCCCCCGATGAGCTCGTCTCGTCGGAGCCTATGGTTCTTAGCTAGAACGCACCTTCCCCAGGAACGCCCGCACCCCCTCCGCTCGTAGCCCAACGCTTTT
>JBBRGW010000203.1:0-7291 GCA_038223525.1 Pirellulales bacterium | reverse complement strand
GCCGACTGAGCGGTTGTCGCTGGTTCGAAGAACCGGGAGCGAGATGCGTGGGTTGCGAGCGAGTATTCGTGGTCGGCGCAGCGGGTAAACCAGTACCAAAGGCACTGGGCTCAGCGATTTCGGCAAGCGTTCGCGCCGAAGGCCGAGACCCATGTGCACGTTGCAATGCGGTTTGCGTGGGTAGACCGTCCACAAACATTACTTGTTCGTAGTTGTTGTCGACAGCGTTTGAATTGGTCGCAGCGACAGGATTCCGGGGAGGGTTCGCAGTTGGCTGTTCGATGGGTGCCGATGCGCGGCGATACTGAGTGGCTTCGTTCGGAATCGCGTTCACGCCATTGCGAACTACCGCCGGGGTCGATTGACGTTCGAGGGCCTTCATGCCTCGCTCGGCGCCTAATGACGACCAGACTCCCTGCCTCGGAGCGACCCGCTCCTGAGCCGTGGGCGAATCGGATTGAGGGGCAAAGGGCAAGCTCGCTACCGGCTGAACGGGAGACGGTTGGATTTGCTCGCCATGCGATGGATCGAATCGGAGATTCACTCCGGATGGCAAAGACTGCGATGGATGCGATGGTGGGACGGAGGGCTGCCGTGGCGCTATTGCCGACGGTCTAGCGACCGTCGGGTTTTGCGGTGGGCGTGCGTTCATCGTTGCAGAAGCGGAAGAAGTTGGTGAAGATTCCGCGGCCCGATTTTTCAGATAGGCTCTCAAAAACGCCTGGTTTACTTCGCTCATAATCAATCCATTCCATCAAACGTGGTGCGTGGTTTTTAGTTACCGACCGATTGTCGAATTACCGGTCATTGGAGTGTAAGGGGCCGTCGCCGTTGGCTGCTTTGGGTAACGGTTGTCTGGCTGTCGAATTGTTTGGTTATAGGGAGTCGATGGAGGCAGCGCGAGGTTGCTCAACGCACCCTGCTCGTAAGGGCGAACGGCGATGGGCTGATACTCTTTGGGAAGTGGAGGATAAGCAGTTCCGGCCAGCATTCCGTTATCCTTGATGAAGTTGTTTGGATTCAAGATGGCGGTGTTTGAGGGGGCACTTTCGAATCTCGGTTCCACATTAGAAACCGGGATTGCCGGAACATTTTGCCCAACATAGGAAGGCTGAGTTTGGGTAACGCTCAACGGGTTCGAAGCGATGCTGTTACTGCCTCGCATTTTTATTTCCATGAGCTCTTGCGTGGTGACATGCGGCGAACTGGTGTTCAGGATAGCGGAGGAAGTCGGTTGATTCGTTGCCGGTTGATTCGTTGACGGTTGATTTATGGCAGACGGTGGTGAAGCTATTTGTGGAGTATAAGGTTGATATGCAGTAGGTTGATATGCAGTTGGCTGATACGCAGTGGACTGTGTACTGCTTGATGGTGTCGGCGCAACTGGATTGGAAGTGTTGCTGCCAATGGGCTGGTACGAAGTGCCAGCATCCTGTTTTTGCAGGTTTGCATTTGAATTGTATTCCGGTGCCAGTGAAGGAATCATGGTGTGCGATGATGATGGAGTCGCGGTTGGTAATTCTGCGACTCGAACATCGGACTTCATTGCTGTTCTTGCATCAGGGAAATTGAGAACTGTCTGTGTGTTATTTCTTGCAGGGTCGATTTTGGGAAGGTTCGGAATTTGCGGGACGCTGGCTTCTGGTTTTGCGCTGCTGAGGAGCACGGGCAGAGGTGCCTGGGGTTGAGCGAGTGAGAGTGTCTCAGAGGATCTCTGTTCGTAGGCACTCAACTCCTTGAGCGACATGGGATCTGCAGGGAAGTCGATTGTGGGCTTATCTAATTTCGGTTCGGCTTGAGTTAAGCTGCTGTTCGTTTTTGGAAGAGTCGGAATGCTCAAGGGAGGAGGATTCAGTTCGAAGGCACCCGAACCGTTTGACTTAATTGGGCTAGTCGCTTCGTTCGTGGTCACCTTCGAAGCTGCAGATTTCGAATCGACCTCGGGTGATGAATCCGTCTTGGTTGCAATCGCACCTTTTTGGCTTGTATTGTTCTTTGAGGCGTTCTTGATCACGATTAGGCAGATAGCGATAACGAGCAATCCAACGACAATGTTGTAGGAACGATTGCTTCGCGCGGCCGGGGATGGCGTAGAAACTGCCGAAGGAGCGGAAACCGTAGGAGCTACCGGAGCCGGCGGAACGACCACCGCAGCAGGCGGGCTCATCGCGACGCTTGGTTCGCTAGTCGCCATGCGCTTCGAACTGGTCGAGTTTACAACGATACTCGGTTGAACGTTGCGCAATGAAAACAGTACCGGAACGGCGTTTCCCGATGTTCCTTGCGGACGTGGATTTTTCATTTGCTTGTCGGGTCCGGACATTGCGGCGATTCCTTTCGAACCAAGCAGCCCTTTGCGGGGCCAATTGATGAGTTCAATTCGAGCCAGTCGCCTCCAAAATTCGGAAACACACGGGCGTACTGTTAACGGTTATCGGTACGGTTGAAACGATTCTTGAGTTTTTGACGATCAAATAGTTCTGGCAAGCGAGGTTGACTCTCCGACTCATCCGCTCGCTGGAGATGACCTCCCTCCTGGCGCTCTGGAGGCTAGAAACGAAGTGGAGCCAGGGGAAGATCAATTCGCCCTGGCCTTCAAAAACAACTCAATTTTTCAACAATTGCTGTCGCTAGAGTAGGCGTCGAGACGCTAGCCGCCAGTTCTTTTGCGATCGAAAACCATGGTCGGCTCGCGACTTAACGCTCAGAAAATAGGGCGAGGCACACCTGTGAACAGAGCTCAAACCTAAAACAATCGGCATGATCGTTAGTGCGTATCAGGCTTGCCTAAGAAGAAAAGTCAAAAATTGGTTGGTAGAGTGGGGGAATCTTTCTAGCAAAGTATCATCCAAGCAGACGTGGAATGGGGAGATTAGCTAAACGCGAGAGAAACGAATGTCTGGCGACAAGAAGAAGAAACTGCGAAAGCTAGCGATAGAGTCGCTCGAATCGCGTCGCGTGATGGCAACTCTGCCCTACGGTGCAGAAGCCGACGACACCGGAGAGTTTATGCTCGGGCGAGTCGCGGTCACTCCCGTCTTTCTGGAGAGTGATGGCAGGATCGACGCCAACACCGAAAACTGGACGCAGGGCCAAATCAATCAGGTTCTTAGCAATATTCAGACTGGGTTAAACTGGTGGACGCAGCTTTTGGCCACCAAAAGCTCAGTGCATACGCTCGAATGGGTTATCGACACTACCTATACCTCGACGCTGACCCCAACTCCCTACGAACCCATTTCGCGAAACTCCAATGCATACACCATGTGGGTTTCGCAATTCCTGAGCGATGTCGGTTTCTCAGCGGGTCCCGATATTGATACCAATGTGCGGGCATTCAACAACTCGCAGCGAGCCAAGTTAGATACCGATTGGTCCTTTACCATATTCGTAGTGAACTCGCAAAACGATGGGGACGGCGGGTTTGCTCCAGGCGGTTCTTTTACACGCGCTTTCGCCTTTGCCGGCGGACTCTTCGAAATCGTTCCGTCGACACGTCCTGCGTCAACATACACGCACGAAACGGGGCATATGTTTTGGGCAAGGGACGAGTACACCGGCGGTGGGAACTATACTCAGCGCCGTGGGTATTACAATTCTCAGAACACCAATGCAATCGATCTAAATCCAACTCAGAACTTCCAACAGGAATTGAGCATCATGTCTGCTGGCTCGACGTTGCAGACAGCCTATGACACATTGGTGACCTCCGACGCGACGCTGGCTCAGATTGGCTGGAAGGATAGCGACCGAGACGGCATCTTCGATTTGCTGGACGTCCCATTTTCGCTCGAGGGAACGGGGCGATTGAACGCGTCCACCAACTCGTACCGATTCGTCGGGCGATCGGCAGTTCAAACATTGCCCAATCGAAACACATCGGGAACGCAAAACGACATCACGATCAACAGGATTGGCCGAATCGAATACCGCGTCGAGCAGGGACCCTGGACAACCCTTTTGACCCCCAATAAGTACACGGTGGATTTGGATCTGAACATTCCCTTGGGGCGATTTAACACCGGACGTATCGAGATTCGCGCAATCGATTCTCGAACGGGTATCACCAGCAATGTGTTTAGCGGTGACCTGGGCGCAGCTCCCGATACGACAACACAGCCTGGCATCCAAGGATTTGTTTGGGTCGATGCCAATGAAAACAACGCTTGGGGGGCGGATGAATCAGGTCTTGCCGGAGCGACGGTCACGGTCGTGGATGGCAGCAACCGACCGGTTGTGTTTCAAACAATCGTTGAGCCAGATAATTTCTTGTCGGGGATTTTTAGCAATACAGTAAGTGGTGTTCGGATCGATGCTATAGGGGACAACACCTCCGGAACGATTGGAATCTTTGAAGATTCGGGTGCTTCGACAGGGGTGAAAATCTTCAAGCCTTTCAGTTTCTCTGCGGGCAATTATGTCGATGCTTTCCGTGGCAATAGCCAACAACTGCGAGCCCGTTTCGACAATCCAACATCTTATGTTTCGATCGATGCGAAAGCCATCGTTGACAATACCGACGTTCGCATCGAAGCCTTCGCTGCGGATGGAACACTCCTCAAACGCATTGAGAAAAAGGGGCTGGTGAACGCCCAAAAGATAACGCTAGAAATCGGAACCGACACCGCTCAAATTGACTATATCGTGGTCCGTGGCATTAACAACTCATTCATCAAACTAGACAACTTGCGGTTTGGCCCAAAGAACACAGCGATCACCGCCAGCGACGGAAGCTATTTGCTCCTCTACTTAGCGGCGGGAACCTACAATTTGCTGGTGCAACCAAATGGGGCTGGTTACGCCAATACCAACCCCTCGACCGGCATCCAAACCGTGGTACTTGCGAGCAGTGCAATCCTTTCCCATGTCGACTTTGGGCTCAAGCGGGAAGCAAGTCCTTGGCAAAATCAAGTTCTCAACGAAGATGTCGACAAGAACGGTTTTGTAGATCCACTGGATGTCTTGGTACTGATCAACGAAATCAATCGAGCGGGCTCGCGCGGGCTGGATGGATCGGGTCTGTCTACGCCACCTTACTTTGACGTCAATGGCGATCGCTCCATCGGACCCATTGATGTTCTTCAAGTCATCAACTACATCAACCGAAACTCATCGACTGGTGGGGGCAGTGGAAGCGGTGGGGGCGAAGGAGAAACGCCAACTGGTATTGCCAGTCCCGCCCCGCAATCGATCGTACCCTTCCCGTCATTCGTTTCTGATTTACGGGCCGCTGAGCCGACTACGAGAATTGTGTTCAGCTCAGACTCAATCGGTCGAGTCATTTCAAGCGGTCCTGAAAAGTGCGGTTGTCCCGGATGCACTTCCTTTGCTCCCAGCGGAGAATCCAGTCCGGCCATCACCGATATTGCATCGGCAAGTAACCTGATTCAAATGACGTTCAAAGACAACCCGTTCGAAAACCTCGACGATTATCTACAACGTTTCTACTAGACAGTGGCAAGGCGGTCTCCGCCGTGACTTCTAAGTAGGAACACCGAGCCACCCCGCTCCCCGCTCCCCGCTCCCTGAAACCTGAAACCTGAAACCTGAAACCTGCAACCTAAAATCACCAGCGTCACTTCGCCAACTCTTTCAATTCGGCGAATCGAGCTCGCATTTCAATCAGCGTCGCTGCGTGGACTGTGTTGGAGACGAGATCGTTTTCTTCTAGCGGGTCGTTCTTCAAATCAAACAGTTGCTCCTGCTTGAAGTCAGGCCAGTAGAAATATTTCCAGTCTTTCCGCACAAGTGCTTCGGATGACGGAATGAATTCCACGTTCTTGATCGTGGCGTGCTCGTAGAAGTATTCATTTCGCCATTCGTCAGTCCGTTTACCTAGATAGAGCCGAGAAAAATCATGCCCCTGCATGCGTGCTGGCGACGGAATCTGTGCTGCCGACAAGATGGTAGGTGCAAGGTCCGCATTGAGTGTCATCGAGTCCAGCGTTTGTCCCGCCTTCTCTCGCTGCATTCGCGGATCATGGACAATGAGTGGCACTCGGATGCTCTCTTGATGCGGATACCATTTATCCGCCAAGCCATGTTCGGCATGGAAGTAACCATTGTCGGTCGTAAAGATGACGAGCGTGTTTTCATACAACCCCTGGGCCTTCAGTTCTGCAATCACTTTACCGCACGTGGCATCTACCTCCGAGGCGAGTCGGTAGTAGTTCTTCATGTATTCTTGATAGCGATCTGGCGTATCAAAACGCCAGTGCCAACGATTGCGCCCTTCATTTTTCTCATTGGCAAGAAACGGCGGGAGCTTTTTAAAGTACTCATCGGACGATGTCTTCGGTACAGGTACGGTGATCCCTTCATAAAGCGACATGCTCTGCGGTTGCGGCAAGTACTGCTTGGGGTTCCCATCTTCCGCATGCGTCGCGAAAAATGCCAACGTCAGACAGAACGGCTTTTCTGCCGGCCTTGATCGCAAAAAATCCATCGCATCCTTTTCATTCCGTTGCGTTACGTGAATCTTCGTTCCATCGTTTTGTTTCATCCAGTGCGTGCCAGCATAGGATCTTCCAAAATCGAATCGGTCCGCTGGGAACTTTCCGTTATGCCATTTCCCAACATGTCCAACATAGTAGCCCTTTTCCTTGAGCAAACCTGGGTAGGTCCGGGACCATGGTGTGTTAAACGCGTCGAAGGCTTTATTGCCATGGCGAGACATCCACTGGCCGGTAAAAAGAGTCGCACGGCTCACACCGCAGATCGACGTTGTTACATAGTTGTGCGTGAAGCGAACGCCCTCTTTTGCCAACGCATCCAGGTTGGGTGTCATCACAACGGGATTGCCGGCGCAGCCGAGCGTGTCGTGTCGCCAATCGTCTGCAAACAGCACCACGATATTCATCGGCTTGGCATCATCACCCATCGCGAACGGCAATGCATTAGCCAACAGCAAAAAAATTCCGAGCGTGTATTGTCTGATTGCAACCATTGGAAAGCATGCTGTTCGTTGGAGTCGATGGAACACAAGATTGGATAACCGACTAGTAGGATGGGACCATTGTCCCGTCCATTGTCCCGACCGTTGACTGGTTCGGGACAATGGTCCCAAACTACTCTGGAATTTTCCTAAAATGAATTCTGCAATTCGCCGTAGGATGTACTTCCGAGGGAATCGGGGCTAACTCTAGGCTGTTAAAAATTCGGTATTGACACCACATTTAGCCGTTTCGTTTTTGTTCCCAAAATTTTGTCTTGCCCCCAGTTGGCTTGTCCAACTGGTGCAAAAGGTTAGCGGCTAGAATCGCTCTTCCCACTTCTCGCGTCCCCAGTCGGC
>JBBRGW010000202.1:0-7326 GCA_038223525.1 Pirellulales bacterium | reverse complement strand
TTTCCTGTTCTTTATTCACCCTCCTCGCCTTTGCCAAGAGCAAGTCCCATGTCGAATCCCGCCAACGGTCAAATTGCCAACGTCCTCAATGAGACGCGAGTGTTTCCCCCCAGCGAAGCGTTTTCTAAGCAAGCAGTCATCGGATCATTGGCGGCTTACGAAGCACTTTATCAAGAATCGTTGCTGGACATCGAAGGCTTCTGGTCCAAACAAGCAAAAGAACATCTACATTGGTTCGAACCGTTTCATACGACTCTCGAGTGGAATAACCCACTTGCTAAATGGTTCGTTGGGGGCAAAACCAACGTGTCCTACAATTGTCTCGACGCGCATGTACTGAGCGGAAACGGCGATCGCGTTGCGTTCTACTGGGAAGGCGAACCGGGCGACCGACGCACGATCACTTACGCGGATATGCTTCGCGATGTCAGCAAGTTCGCCAATGCGCTGAAAAAAATCGGGATCCAAAAAGGGGACCGCGTCAGTATCTACATGCCGATGGTCCCGGAACTTGCCGTCGCCATGCTGGCTTGTGCTCGCATCGGCGCGATCCATTCGGTGATCTTCGGAGGCTTTAGCGCCGAAGCGATCTCGGATCGGAACAATGACGCGCAAGCGAAGTTGCTCATCACGGCCGATGGCGGTTGGCGACGCGGCAAAGCTTTGTCGCTCAAGGAGACAGCCGATGAAGCGTTAGCAAAGAGCCCGACGGTCGAACACTGCATTGTACTCAAACGTGTCGGCAACCAGACCAACATGCAATCGAACCGCGACCTCTGGTGGCATGAAATTGTCGCAGACGTCTCGGACGAATGCCCTGCTGTTCCGATGGATAGCGAAGACTCCCTGTTCATCCTTTACACTAGCGGTTCGACAGGAAAGCCTAAAGGAATCCGGCACACCACGGCCGGATACAACCTCTACGTCAAGCGAACCTTCGAATGGGTCTTCGATCATCGCGAGGGCGATATCTTTTGGTGCACGGCGGACTGCGGCTGGATCACCGGACATAGCTACATTGTTTACGGCCCCATGTCGGCTGGCGCCACACAAGTCATGTACGAAGGAGCGCCAAATTGGCCCCAAGAAGATCGCTTCTGGGAAATCATCGAACGCTATAAAGTCACGATTCTCTACACAGCACCGACAGCCATTCGGACTTTTATCAAATGGGGCGACCATCACGTTGACAAACACGATCTGAGCTCCCTGCGACTGCTTGGCAGCGTTGGCGAAGGGATCAATCCGGAAGCATGGATATGGTACTACGAAAAGATAGGTGGCGGCCGATGCCCAATCGTAGATACATGGTGGCAGACAGAAACGGGCGGCATCATGATGTCCCCGTTACCAGGCGCAATCGCGTGCAAGCCTGGCTCGTGCACACGGCCATTGCCCGGCATCGTCCCTCGCGTTCTTGGCGATTCGCATCACGATGTCGAAGCGAACCACGGCGGCATGCTCTGTATTGAGAAGCCGTGGCCTGGAATGCTTCGCGGCATTTGGGGCGATGATTCGCGATACCAACAGCAGTACTGGTCCCTCGTACCGGGCATGTATTTGACCGGCGATAACTCACGGCGAGACGACGATGGATACTATTGGATCATGGGTCGGATCGACGATGTGATCAATGTATCAGGGCACAGGCTCAGCACCATCGAAGTCGAGAGTGCATTGGTCAGCCATCCAGCAGTTGCCGAAGCGGCCGCAGTTGGACGACCAGATGAGATAAAGGGGCAAGCGATCACGGTGTTCGTAACGCTCAAGAATCACGAACCCTCCGATGCCATGCGAGAGACGCTTAAGAAGCATGTGCGGAAAGAGATCGGCGCGCTTGCTGTACCCGACGATGTTCGCTTTACTTCGTCGCTTCCGAAAACCCGCAGCGGCAAGATCATGCGCCGGCTGCTTCGGGATATAGCCGCGGGCAAAGAAGGGAGCGGCGACACCTCGACCCTAGAAGACTACACAGTACTCGTCCGACTCCGCAACGACGACGAGTCGTAGTCCGATTGAGTGAGCAGCAGGGCGTCAGTGCAATCGTCGCCTTTTGCTCCGCAAAAGTTGCGTTAACGAAGCGTGCTTTCGCTGAGAGGCTATGATTTTATTCGCGAGGTGCAAAACATTGTCGACTTTTGCTCCGCAAAAGTTGCGTTTGTGAGGCGCACTTTCGCAGAGCGAAAGGCGACGATGATAAAATCACATCCTAGTGCTTCGTCCAGATTAAAAACGTGGGTTGGCAAACTTTGTTGCACGACGCTCCGCGTCGTGATTCCTACGACGCGGAGCGTCGTACAACTTAGGGCCTACCCCAAAACTAAGACTGGACACAGCACTAGGAGCTTCGAACGCTTGCCGTTCACCCAGAATCACTCAGGCTCTCACCCGCACGCTGGTACCCAGACCCCTCATTCGCTCACCCATCCACCTAATGAAGCCCGCATATAGCAGTACACTTTTCCTAGCGCTGCTTACCGTCGTGGTTTCATCGATTGCAATCGTGTCCGTCCGAAATCAATGGGCGTCTACTTTAGAAGGCTTTTGTTTTGCGACGGGAGCGGTTTGTGTCTGGTTGGTTGTTCGCGAGAATATTTGGAACTTCCCGTTCGGCATTCTCAATGTGTCAGGGTACGCCATCGTATTTTATCAAGCCCAATTGTACGCGGACGCTGGACTGCAAATCGTCTATTGCTTACTGGGATTTGCAGGCTGGGCAATGTGGCTACGCGGGGCAAAGTTAGGAAACAGCGAAACCAAACGGTCGCAACCTATTGGCCGTCTTGGCTCGACGGAGTTTACCGCCTTGATGGTGATTGTGTTGTTTGCAACGCTATCGCTTTGGAGGACATTGCAGTGGGTCGGAGGTTCGGCCTCGTTTTGGGATGCGCTCACAACCTCGATTAGCCTTGCGTCGCAGTGGATGCTCAATCGGAAGCAGTTAGAGAACTGGATCGGCTGGATCATCGTTGACTTCATTTATGTCCCGCTCTATTTGTACAAGGAACTTTATCTGACCTCGCTGCTTTATGCAGTTTTTTTGTGTATGGCCATTGTTGGGTTGATCGAATGGCATCGCCATTGGAGTTCACAGCGACTTGAGGTTCAGGATCCATCATGACGCTTGGATTCATTGTCGGGAAATTCTATCCACCGCATCGAGGCCACAAGCACTTGATCGATTCGGCGAGAAAGCAGGTCGATGAACTCGTGGTTGTCGTGGCGCACCATCCAACGCAAACGATACCCGGCGAAGTGCGATTGGCATGGATGAAAGAGATTCATCCCGATTGCGATGTTCGGTTGATACCGGACGAACTGGAGAACGATTCGCAGCCGTGGGCGGATTTCACGGTTCAGTACTTGGGTCGCGCCCCCGATGTTGTATTCTCCAGTGAAGACTACGGTCCCGTCTATGCTTCGCTGATGGGTTCTCGCCACGTCATGATCGATCGTTCGAGATCGACAGTCCCCGTCTCTGGGACGCAGGTCCGCGATGATCCGTCGGCATTTCTAAACCAACTGGAACCTTGTGTACGAGCATGGTTTGTGAAGCGAGTCGTTCTGATTGGGGCGGAGTCGACAGGCAAGACGACTTTGGCCCAGCAACTCGCCAATCACTATCAGACTCAGTGGGCACCAGAGTACGGACGCGAGCATTGGGAGCACAAGGTGGCAGGCCTTTCGATGAACGACCCGCTTCCTGGCTGGACCAGCGAGGAGTTCGTTCACATCGCCGAAGAACAACAGCGACGAGAAGAGGCGGCCGCACGGATTGCGAACGGCCTATTGTTCTGCGATACGAATGCCTTCGCGACAGGAACCTGGCACGAACGCTATTACCAACGCCGAGACGAACGGGTAGACAGGATCGGCATGCGATCCAAAGCCGACCTCTATCTCATCGCCGCTCCGGATGTCCCATTTGTTCAAGATGGATTCCGGGATGGCGAAAAGATTCGGGATTGGATGGATCAGCGATTCATGGAGCAACTACAGCAGGGCTCGACGCCCTGGCACCGCATCGACGGCCCGTTCGATAGTCGACTGGGGAAAGCGATCGCAGCCGTCGAAAACGTCGTTTACAAACCGTAGTTCGCACAGGTCGCAGCTGCCGGGCCTGCCGGGTGCGACGAATAGCACATCGAGGGCAAAGCGAAGCGCCGCCCTGGCTACGCTGATCGTTTTTTGGTTTTGGTCAGACGCTAGCAGCGTCCGCCACAAGAGTAAAACTCACTCTTCCATCATCCCCTTGAGTCCGTCTTCCGGGTTGTCGATTAGTTCCTGAAGTCGTGCGGCGAGTTCAACTGGCAATCGGTCCAACCAAGAGTCATCGATGAGTTCGACATCGAGCATATCGCGAAGATGCATTCGATCTTTGTCGCGGAAGACATTGAGATTCATCCCAACGAGTGCATCCAAGGAGATAGTTTGGATGGAGTTGATGGTTTCGCATAAGGTATTTGGGCCGCTTCGAGCGTAGCCGCCGTTTTCACGAGTCGCTCCTGGATTTTCTCCACGGCACGGTTCATCCTGTTCCAAAGTTGGTCGTCGGTAGAGTCAATACGAACCATAGCTCTTGAGCCTTAAAACCGAAACAAACTCGCAGCATCCAACTTCGCAACGCAGTTCGCGCCCAACTCGAATTCCCACAAGTCCTGCCCAGACTTGCTGCGCAAAGAATGGAATCCGCCGTTTGCGGAATCTCTCTGGAACGCTTCGATTCGTTTCCCGATCGGATCCACGAGCAGATAACACTCGACCGTTTGGGAAGCGTACTGGTCTCGTTTGGCGGTGCGGTCTTTTTCTTCGGTTGAAGCAGAAAGAACTTCGACGATCAAGCGTGGAGGTTCTACGATATGTCTCTCGGGAAACGAACCGCACACAATCGCGATGTCTGGTCGAACTACCGTATCGTCGGCAACGATCCAGTCTGTCTCCAGTTCCCAGTCCCCTTGCCAAGACGCATAGTCGGCAAACGTATATTGAGGTAGATACTTTGGGGATGCATGCATCGTGAAATACTTTCACTCGAAGCTAGAAAGTAGCGATCGAAAACAGTGCTCTGGATTGTATGGCAATTCCAAAGCCAAAGCAAAATCGCAACACGTTATCGTCGCCTTTCGCTCTGCGAAAGTGCGCCTCATTAGCGCTTCTTTTGCGGAGCAAAAGGCGACAATGTTTTGCACGTTGCGAATGACGCCACCGACGAGGAGGATTCGAATACCACAGGCTTGCACTGTGGATTGTTGTGCATTGTGGCTACGTAGAAGGAACGCCGCCCTGCTAGGCTGCAGGCCGAAACCCGATGGTGCCGCTATGAGCCCGCTCCGCGTTAGCCTAGACTGTTAAAAAACCGGTATTGACACGATTTGGCTTTGCGCAGCTTTTGTTCCGTGAAAGACCCCGGCGGCCTCGTGCCGCCTGGTGAACGAGGTTCGTAGGCTAGAAAAAAGAGCCGACTGGGGACGCCAGAAATGGGAAGAGCGATTCTAGCCGCTAACCTTTTGCACCAGTTGGACAAGCCAACTGGGGGCAAGACAAAATTTTGGGAACAAAAACGAAACGGCTAAATGTGGTGTCAATACCGAATTTTTAGCAGTCCAGGCTAAGGCCACTGGATTGGCAGATTCCTATCGTGGCAAAATAAGCGTGCCGACCGGAGTTGCATTCGCTGCCCGCTTCCTCGCTTTGATACGCAAATACGGAGGTACAAAGCGGCTTCGATGCCCTATCGTATCTGCCACCGAATCCAGCTTGGCATGATTGGGTTCGTGAAGCTCCTCGATGACCATTCCACTGCGACAAATGCCACCCAGAATCGATTCGAGGCTATGCGCAAACTCGCGTGTGCTCGGCTCTCGCAACGAACTCGGCTCGTCTGCCTTCGCGGGCTCAGCAATCGCACCAACCTCACTCTCGACAACATACTTGCCTGCCCGGGTTTTCAAAGAAGCTTGCAAATTGATCGGCTGCTTGTGCTGGGATACATACAGTCCACCAGGCTTTAATACCCGAGAGACTTCCGCAAAGACGCGTGACACTTCGGAAACATAACAAGTACTCACTGGCTGAATAACTAAATCGAACTCGGCGTCGCGAAGCATAGGCATGTTAACCATCGTTCCTTGAATCAAACGCACGTTAAATTTCAACTCTTGTGATACGCGTCGATCCAATTCAAGCATTCCATCGCTGATATCTAGTACCGTCACTGTCGCGCCCGCCGCATGATAGAGCGCGCTGTGCCGACCACCAGCAGCTGCCAAACAAAGCACATGCCAACCGCGAATAGAACCACCTAACCAACCCGCTCCGTCCAAGATTTTCATAGGACGACGAAGCTCTTCCTCGGTAACCGTCTTTGCCAAGATGTGTCCGTTACGGGCCATCCGATCGTAAGCCCTCTGATTCTGGACTTCTACCGACTCTGGACTTATCTCGTCAAGCATCTTAAGGCTCCATCAGGGCTTTGCAATCCAATTGCGAACCAACGTCCCGTCGGCCGCGTTCCACAATCGGATTTCCCCGCTCATGGCACCACCAGCGATTCGATTCGTTCCCGCGTGGTAAGCTGCCGACAACACCCAATCTTGATAGCCCACCATCGCATACGCAACCTTGTTGTCGCTGGTGTTAATTGAACGCAACTGATTGTCGGCGCTGGGTACTAAAACAAACGTGCTGCCCTTTACGATCTTGTAAGCTTCGCCACCGAAAGGAATCTCCGCCACTTTCTTAGCTCCGTCCACTTCCCACCGGTGCATCTTTTTGTCTGTCCCGGTGGAGAATAATTGTTTTCCGTCTGGCAGGAATGCAACACCGCGCACCGCGGCCGCGTGCCCCGGATAGCTTACAATCAACTCGCCGCTTTTCGCATCAAAAACCTTGGCGGATTTATCCCGACTCGCGGATGCAAGTCGACTTCCATCGTCGCTCCACGCTACAGACGTCACCCAGTCTGCATGGTTGGCGATCGTTTTCGTTTCCATCATCGTATCCGTATTGACGATACGAATAATCCCGTCAGCCGAGGCGATAGCAATCTCATTAGTTGCCGGTGGCTTAGATGGATCCGCTGAAGCAACAACTGGTCTGACGGCGATATCGAACACTACATCGTTCGTACGGCCGACAACACCTTTGACCTCTCCAGATTCCACATCGATCAACCGCACTTCACCGTTCCGACCCGGCTCTCCGCAGGCCACTGCAATCGTTTTTTGATCCGCCAAATAAACGATCGCGTGCACGCGTTCCCCCAAATTCTTGATTCGCCGCGACAAAGTTCCGTCTGCGGTATTCCAAATCGTAACTTCGTGATAG
>JBBRGW010000201.1:0-7372 GCA_038223525.1 Pirellulales bacterium | reverse complement strand
TGCGCCCTCCGCTTCGCAGCTTGTTTTGGTCGGCGATCAAGTGCTGATGTTGCATGGAGCAACGACAAAGGAAATTTCCGTTTTCGACTTTGCCATCGGCAGCACAGGGGTTGTTCTAAAAAGTACCGGTGTTTCGAGTCTGCCGCAAAACACGACCGTGAAATCAGCAGGTCCCAATGGATTCCTCGTTCTGTCAACAAATGCCCCTTCGGACGAGTTCGCTGGGACGATCACAAGCAGCCTCTCGTTCTATGATCTTGCCCGTGAAACTGCAAACAAAATTGGCGAACGCAGTTTCTCCGGAGCAACTACTGCTTGGGAATCGTCAAGCGATGGTTTGAGCGTCGCGGTCGGCACGCAAGATGGCCTAGCAATACTCGGAGTCGAAAGCAATTTGCCAATAAGGAAGATGTTGGTCGAGGCTACCGGCCCTGTCGTCTTTGATCCAGTCCGCCAATTGTTGTTTGCGGGAAATTTCGCCTCTGCTTCGAACATCACGGGCTGGAACACATCCAATTGGACTCAAGAGATCGCAATCGCAGTATCGGATGCACGATATATTTCCCAAGCCAATGCCTCGATCAAACTGGATGCTTCGGGTGCAAGACTCGTCCTTTTGCAGGATGGCGCCCTGTACGAACATAGTATTGCAACCGCTGCCGCAGCCGTCGCAACACTTTCCGCAAATGACCGAACGCAATTGCAAATTGGAGTTAAGACAACCGGGGCGAACTTGGAGCCCACGCTTGGAAAACTAGACCCATTCATTGTGGATGAAGACGGTCAACTGAATTTCGAAGCTTCTCGAATCCAATCCAAAACACGAGATTCCGATGGCGATTCGATAGTTTACATCGTGCGATCCGGCACTAATAATGGTGTCCTCACTTGGGACCAAGATGCTACCGGGAATTATCGCCCTGCCCCCAATTGGAATGGTCGAGATTCATTCACGATACAAGCTTACGATGGTCGCGATTGGTCCACGATTCAGTCATTGGTAATCGATGTCAAAGCGGTAAATGACTTGCCAACCGAAATTGAATTTTCTGACGACATAGTGCCCGAGAATCCCATTCTTCAATCGGCTCTATCGAGCTTCCATGTTTTGGATGTGGACGCAGATGCCATTTATGATTTTGCGGTCGATGACAATCGATTTGATATCGTCGATGGTGTTCTTCGATTGGTACGAGGTTCTATTAACTTCGAGGAACAGTCACTGATCGTGTTATCGGTGGCGGCCTTCGATCGTTTTAGACCGCAAGATTCCATAACCAAGCGTGTTACACTCCGTATTCAAGACGTAAATGATGCTCCAACTGGAATCTCTTCGCCAAGCCGTATTTCAGTTCCAGAACTCGTCGAAAACTTGCAAGTTGGGCAATTGACAGTTGTCGATCAAGACGTCGGCGAGAGCTATCTTTGGTCCATAAGCGATAGCAGGTTCACGGTGAATTCGGGTTCGATCAAGCTTGCGCCGGGTGTTTCACTAGACTTCGAGAGCGAACCATCCATCGAGTTGATCGTCCGGGCCCAAGATAGCCGTGGCCAGTTTACTATCGAGAAGCAAATAACGATTTTTGTCACCGATCAAGATGATGAACCGATTGACTTGATCATCGATAGCAATTATTCAATTTTAGAGAATGAGCCAGGACTCAGCGTAGGTCACGTTTCGGTTTTAGACCCTGACCAGGGTGAATTGTATTCGTATACTGTGAATGATGGTCGATTCGAAGTTGCTAGCAGTGGAGCGATTCGCTTGAGACCAGGGGTGAGCGTCAGTTACGTGGAGCCCGGATTCATAGATATGACTATCTTTGCGACATCGCTTCGCTCAAGCAATCGTATCTCTGGCAGTTTGCGATTATTCATTGAAAAGGATCCGACGCCTCACCACAATGACAAAAATCCCTACGACGTCGATAACGATGGCTTTCTAACCCCTTTGGACCCGTTGTTGATCATCAATCACATCAACAACAAAGGGATAGGACCGATCGGCGAGCCAGGTGAGGGAGAGGGCCCGGTACCAGACCTCGATGTAGATGGAGATGGCGAGGTCACGCCAATCGATATCTTGATCCTGATCAACAAACTCAATCAACAGAGCGACGAAGAAATCCGACATGACTTTGGAAAGGGGGAGGGCGAGGCAATGCCGCTCGTTCCTGAGGATCTTACGCCAATCGCACCGGCGTTGATTTTGTCTGTCGCATCGAAAATGACCGGCAGGCTTAATGACGCGTCGCTGGCAAGCTATCTTTCCGACCTATCAGATGACGTCGGTCCGAAACGATCAAAGCGACGCTAAGCCTCAGGGTGTCTGCCTATGCGATCGGCAGATCGAAAAGCAACGTAGGATGGGACCAATGTCCCGTCCGTCGATTCGTTAGGGACATTGGTCCCAAATTACGACTGGCGTAACAGCCCGCCGCTCGCCTTAATGCATTAAAACTGGTTATAGTGGGCTCGAGCATGCGTTAACCTGCGTCGCGGGTTTTCAGTATCGTAGGGTGGGCTATTGCATTCCCGTTTGGCTTGGTCTAAACCTGGATGTAGTCTTTTGTCTGAAACCCAACACTTAACGAATCTTCCATGAACAATTCAGCCGCGCCTGGAACTTCCAACGCCCCATCTCTAACGGACCATGACGTTCAGGCGATAGACAAACTGCGAACTGCATACTTCCAATTCGCTGCCGAGTTGGGCAAAGTGATCGTCGGACAAAAGAGCGTCATCGAACAGCTTGCCATTTGCCTTTTTGCGCGTCGGCATGCGTTGCTTATGGGGGTACCGGGACTCGCCAAGACTCTTCTGGTCAGCAAGATCGCGGAAACAATGTCCCTTGGATTTAGTCGAATTCAATTCACTCCCGACCTGATGCCAATGGACATCACTGGGACCGACATCCTCCAGGAAACGCAAGACGGTCGTCGCGAGTTTCAATTCATCCAAGGACCGATATTCTCGAACATCATTTTAGCGGACGAAATCAATCGCGCTCCTCCAAAGACGCAAGCGGCCTTGCTTGAGGCAATGCAGGAGCAACGGGTCACAGTGCTCGGCAAGTCCTTCGATTTGACTTCACCGTTCATGGTGTTGGCCACGCAAAATCCGGTTGAACAGGAGGGTACGTATCCACTGCCTGAAGCGCAGTTGGATCGATTCATGTTCTTGGTCGAGCTCGACTATCCGAATGAAGAAGAGGAAATTCAAATCGCAAGGACGACCACCGGCGATGACCTTATCAAGTTGAACGCCTTGATGGGTGCTGACGAGATTATTGCACACCAGAGACTGGTTCGACGGTTGCCTGTACCAGACCATATCTACACCTTTGCTGCGAAGCTAGTACGCAAGACGAGACCGCAGGGCGATACTGCTCCGGCGTGGCTCAAGCCCTATGTAAGTTGGGGAGCGGGCCCGCGTGCTGTTCAGAATTTGATTTTGGGAGCAAAGAGCCGCGCGGCACTTTTAGGAAGCTATATGGTTCGAATGGAAGATATCCAAGCAGTAGCCAAACCTGTTCTGACCCATAGAATCATTACGACATTTGCGGCGCAGGCAGAAGGCATGTCAGCCAAGCAAATTGTGCAACGCTTGGTTGAGGAAATGGAATAGGCTTGCGCCAAACCTATGCTACCCATAGCTCGTTCCTTTCTCGATCTGAAAATACTTTCACGGCTAGCTGCTGTTCCGCTCTTGTCGCGGCATGCCATGCAAGGAAACATCTCGGGTCGCCACTCATCGCCACATCGCGGTTCCAGTGTGGAATTTGCGGAGTATCGCAAATACTCACCAGGGGACGACCTGAGACGACTCGATTGGCGTGCGTTTGGCCGCACCGATCGGTACTATGTAAAGGAGTTCGAAGCCGACACGAATCTGCGATGCTGCGTCGTGGTCGACACCAGTGGCTCGATGGCCTATGCGTCCAAGGGGAACATTCCCAAGATTGAATACGCGAGACAAATAGCGGCTTCGATGTCCTACTTGGCCGCTCAACAGGGTGACGCCGTTGGGTTGGCCTGCGTTGCTCAAAAGATTGTTCAGAACATTCCACCTCGTCGTTCTGCGGCCCATTTGAAAGTGATTTTGGATACGCTGGAAAATGCCAAACCAAGTGGCGACACTCAATTGCCGGCTATCCTGGACGAGATTGCAGAGACCATCCGACAGCGGGCATTGGTCATCATTATCTCCGATTTTTTTGTCGATCCAGCCGTGTTGAAGGGCTGTTTCGAACATCTCCGTTTTCGCAAGCATGATGTGGCCGCCTTTCATCTGCTCGATCCACTAGAGATGGAGTTTTCCTTTCAGCGTCCGGTTAGGTTTACAGACATGGAGGGGGGGCAACCCCTGTTTGTCGAACCGACTGAAATTGCGGACCGTTACCATCGAGCATTGAATTCGTATTTGACTGATCTGCAAAGAGTCGTACTCGAAACCGCAGTGGACTACCAACGAGTGATAACGAGCGAATCGTATGAACATCCGATGATGCGTTTCTTGGTCGGAAGAACGCGTGGGAGGGGTGTTCGATGAATTTCATTCAGCCCTGGATACTCATGGCCCTGCCCTTGATGGCGGTCCCGATCATCATTCACTTGGTGAATCAAAGACGATTTCAAACCGTCCCGTGGGCGGCCATGATGTTCTTGATGCAAGCCAGTCGTATGTCTGCCGGATACACCAAGCTGCGTCAGTGGTTGATCCTGCTGATGCGCACACTGGCTGTCGCTTGCTTGATTTTCTTTACTTCGCGTCCGTTAGCTAGTGGTTTGATCGGGCTGCTTGGGAGCCGTTCGAGCGAGGTTGCGATTGTGCTATTGGACCGGTCGCCCAGCATGCAGGAAACACAAGCTGGTACGGGAAGGACGAAGCTGCAGTCGGCTTTGACTCAACTCTCCAACACGCTCAAGACATTAGGGGTACAACGGGTCATCCTGTTTGACTCGGCTCGAGAAAAACCGATCGAGTTTGAATCCCCCGCATCCATGGTTTCCGATCCGTCGTTGGTAGCCAATGGGATCACCAGCGACATACCGGGAATGCTCGAACGGGCTTTGCTTTATGTCAAGAACAATCAAACCGGCAACGTCAACGTCTGGATCTGCTCCGATATGCGTGAAAGCGATTGGCGGAGCCGCGATGGACGATGGGCAGCGGACCGCGAAGGGTTTATTGGACTGCCTCAAGATGTTCGCTTTCAGGTTCTAGACGTGGGAGCGCCGACGAGCGAGAACCGTTCGATTCGAGTATCGTCGGCCAAGCGTCTGCAGGGGACACAAGGGGTCGAGCTTTCACTGAGCTTTAAGATCGAGAGGATCCTCGGAGCCATTGCGCCGACGACTTTGCAGATCCCAGTCGAAATCGAGGTGGGAGAGGCCAGAACGGTATTGAATGTCGATCTTCAGTCGGAGTCGGCAGAGGTCAACGATTATCGCATTGCACTTTCTGCGGAGAATGACAACGCCAGCCAAGATAAAGGCTGGGGCTTGGTAAGAATTCCTGGCGATACGAATATGGCGGACAACACTAGCTATTTCGTCTACGAGAAACCCGCACCGCGACGAACCGTGATCATTAGCGATAACCCCCGCGTTATAGAAGCGATCGAGTTGTGTACCAACATCTCGCCTGAATTGGCGATCGAGTGCCAAACGGAAACCGTTTCGTCATCGCAATTGGACTCGATTGATTGGAATGCGATCGCGTTGGTGGTTTGGCATGAGCAATTGCCCGATGGCCGTTCGCTCGAGTTGCTCACGCAATTCATCGCACAAGGTGGCCAAGTCCTTCTGTTTCCGCCTGAAACGCCAAACGACACGATCGCGTTAGGAGTGCAGTGGACGGGCTGGCAAAGCTTAGACACCCCGGTCAAATCGAACTCAGGATCCGCAGACGCAGATGTTTCGCTCGCCCGGGTACAGCAATGGCGCAACGATTCGGAGTTGTTGGGCAACACGCTCAATGGAGCTCCGCTACCGGTCGGACAACTCGGCATCAAGCGAATCTGCAAACTGCAAGCAGAGGGGACTGTGTTGGCGGCGATGAGTGACGAGTTGCCCCTGCTGATGCGCATCGATGCTGCGGGTTCGGCTAAGAACGGCGTTTATGTTTGTACGACGACCCCTTCGCTGCGCGACTCGACCTTCGCGTCCGATGGTATCGTCATGTACATTGCAATCCAACGGGTATTGGCAGCCGGCTCCGCCCGCATCGGTTCAACGCGAATCGTGACGGCAGGCCAATCCGTGGAAACAATGTTCGAGAATGCGGCGCAAGCGGCCGGTGATAACAGCGTGTTGTCAAATCAATTTTCGCAGCACCCCGGTGTGTACCGTGCCGAGGATCTTCTGATTGCCCAGAACCGGCTTGCCGAAGAAGACAGTGGCAAGCTTGTATCAGCCGATGAACTTTCGACCATTTTTGGTGCTCTCAACTGGTCACGTATCGAAGTAGGTTCGTCGGCAAGAAGCTTAGTGCAAGAAGTCTGGCGATGGTTTTTGATCATCATGTTGGTTGCCATGGTTGTGGAATCGATTTTATGTATGCCAAAACGCCGCCCTGTGGTTGTAGCAAGGTAGAGTTGGACGATGGAAGTACCTAGGTTTAACGTCGTCCTGTACCAGCCTGAGATACCGCAGAACACAGGGAACATCGGTAGGACATGTGTTGCACTCAGGACCAAGCTATGGATCGTTAAGCCCACTGGGTTTCGGTTGGAAGATAAAAGGTTGCAACGGGCCGGTTTGGATTACTGGCCGCATCTCGACTGGGAGTCGGTTGATTCCTGGGACCTTCTGGTGCCGCGATTGCCAGCCGATCGAACTTGGTACTTCACCAAGTTTGGGACTCGGTCCTACTCCGACGTTTCGTACCAAGCGGGCGACTGGCTGGTATTTGGCAGCGAGACAAGCGGCCTTCCCAATTCGATACGCGAGCAAAACGCTACACAGTGCGTTTCATTGCCAATGACTGGCCCGGTGAGGAGTCTCAATCTTTCGGTAGCGGTTGGAGTCGGCTTGTTCGAAGCCAACCGCCAATCGCCGCTGAACCCAACCATCATCTCCCCCTTGCCCCGTTTTCGGGGAGAGGTTGCCGGGGAGTGAGGGGCCGAATCGCAAGTCACAATCGACAGCCCCTGGGCCTCAGTCAACGCACTATCACTTTCCACATTAACACTCGCTCGAGCTACTTCCTTAACAGCCTCCTTCACCAACACAACATCCAGCCGATCCAACGGGCTCACGACCCGAACATCTGGTCTAGCAAGCACATGCGTATAGATCATCGTCGTCGCAATGTCGCTATGCCCAAGCAATTCCTGGATCGTTCGAATATCAGTACCATCCTGAAGCAA
>JBBRGW010000200.1:0-7389 GCA_038223525.1 Pirellulales bacterium | reverse complement strand
TTTGAGGGCGCATGTGTCCCCAATAGGCAATGGCATTACTAAAGTGATTATAGCTATCGCCTAGTTTTCCTAGCCCTAAATACCCCTTTGACGCTAACGTGTTGGCCCGTTGGAGATTATCGAACTCAACGCGGACTATCGGTTCCTTCGGTGTATTGAGTTCAATCACTGTCCGTCGTTGCTCGCTGCCTCGCGTCGCTACCAACACGATGGGGCTGCCACCGAATTTTCCTTGCCCCAAGTACCCTGGCCGCCGTTGCACCGCGATCGAAACACGCATCGGTCCATTTTGATTTGCGGTCCCCGGCAGAATCAATGGACTCCCGATCGACACCGCTTTTCCATCGATACGCACATCGGCCGCACTCGTATCGAAGTCCGCATCAAGTTGAATCGGGAGTTGGTCGTGTAGTGAACTTCCGATCTCAACGGACGTCTCGAGTGAATCCTTGGTGGCTAGGTCGAGGACGCTTGCACCCACCAAACTTAAAGTGGATTTTGCGGGTAAGGGGATAGATGGACCTGTTGCGTTGCCGATCTCGGACCACCAGCTCATTTGCCTTTCGAGCTCGATCTGCTCCGATGCGGTGCAACCATAGCGCTCGCGATCTAGACGTTCCAGATTGAGCTGAATACATGATCGCATGGTTTGTTTGGATCGGCCAACGATAGCGGTCAATTGTTCGGGCTTGGCGTTCCAAAATCGCTTCACAAAAACCCACAGAGATGATTCCATTGGGACCTCCGAGGCATGTTCGACAACCCACTGAAGCAATGTCTCTATCTGCGCATGGGCGAAGCGATCGAAGTCGACAATGAAATGCACGGGCTGACTGGTTTGGGAATCCGTTGCTGACAATTGCATTTGGGTCAAGTTGGTGCCGTCAACCCATTGCTTTGCGAGATTTCGGTTCCAAGGCGAGACAGCGTCAAACCAAAGTTTAGAACAATGCTTTAATTCGGCAATTGCATCCAAACGATCGGAAAAGCGGGCGTGTGTTGTTTCGACCCAGATTCTGGGACCTTGAAACGGATTGTCGATGATCTCTGCGTTGTAGTCTCGCAGTCGGTTGCGAACTCTCGCGACCAATTCAATTCCTTGATGCAATTTCGAAAGAGCAATTTGAATCGAGCGTACCGCTTCCATTCGCGAGTCCGGACGCGAGCGGTCTGCCAGGGTTCGCTCTGCTTTGATCCTAGCTACGTCCCCTTCGCTGAGGAACTCGAGCCCCCATTCGAACGTGAGCGGATCGCAGGCCAAGCGAGTCGCGAACATTCGTGCCTGGATAAAGGACTTCTGGTCATCCCAGGACAGGTCTGGGAATGCAATAACTCGCACTGCCCATTCCACTTCAGAAAACCGCTGCGCTTCTTCCGGCAACTGTCGAATCCATGCAACAAAGTCGACCGAAGTACCACTTGAACTGCTTGCAACTTGCTTCACGAGTTCTTGCAAGACCTCAGTACCACTGTATTCAGTGGGATATCGTGTCATGCCTAGCGCTTCAAGCACTGCATTGACAATCAGGCTTGGACTGGGTTTCACTATCGGCTTTGGGGATGTCTCCGGCAACCGTTGCGACCAAAGCGGAGCATTCGTCGGTAGTGGTCGACCTTGATCTAGGCAATAGAGACACTGAGTGAACAACCGAATCTGCGAATCATCGATACTCTTGGGCACCAGATGGAATACCGATTTCAATTTGGCGTGAACGGTCAACATGCTATGAATCGAAAAGCGATTCGAATCTTGACGAGCCAATGGAGCGGGCAACAAAAGAGTCGGCGCAAGAGTCGGCGGGTTCGACTGATGCCACTTCGCAAGTATCGCATCGCACAAAGCGAATAGTTCGAGCGAATCGGCTTCCGCGATTCGAGTGTCGATGTCCAACTTTTTCGCTTGGTCGATGACCAAGCTCGCAGCCTTAATGGGGTTTGTCTCCGTGGATATCTCAAGTTCGGCAAGTTTGGTCCGAGGGCTTGTAATCGGGAGCGAAGGCAATTTGACCGCAAGAGGATCCATTGGCCAATCGGCACTGACCAGCCATCGCGAGCATTGGGACCGGAAACCAAATTGATGTTCTGAATCGCTTTTACCTGTCAACCGTTCCTGCAATTCAAAGAGGCTACTTCGGGAGCGATTGGAATCCGAATTGAATGCCGTTCCGATTTTGATCGCGAGATTCGACATGGCGAATGCATGCTGCTTTGGTCCTATCGAATTTAATCCGAGCTGAACCGCAACTGGGGTATCACCTGATTGGAGTAGTTGCTTTTCAATCTGCATGCAGAAGTTCTTCCAGGCGAGAGAGGACGCAATCTGACTTGGGCCCGTCGAAATCGGTGCCGTTGCATCGATGCACATCAAAACTCGCCGACACGGTAGACTTCGCAACCGTTGAACCAAGTGGACGGCATTCAATGCTTTACCTGAATGAACTGCATCGCGAGAGTTATCGCAAAGGGACGGATCCGACTTGTCCACCGACAGCACACCAGACAAATAAACAACAAGAGTTGATTCCGGTCGAATCTCATCAAATAGGCTCGTCTCGAGCTCGCTCATGGCGTGCGCGAGGGAATCTTCCCATTGGCTGCGAATCAATATCGGTTCACAACTCGCCAGAATGGCATCCCTAACATGATGGGCGTTTGCGGCTGAGAGTACCATCGGTAAGTCTAGCTCATTCGCATCCGCGAGACTTAATGGCCCCAATCGCGATGGTCCCACGATCAGAACTTGCAGTTGGGACCTAGAAAATGGCCGCAGCAATACGAACCCAAACGCTGATAAGGATAGGATCAATAGGATCGATAGAGCGATCTTCCATCGCAATCCGGCATCTCGCGGAGGCGGGCTTCGCCAGCTGGCTAGTACAAAATTGCTTTTTTGAATTGGGATCGTCACGCGCGGCTACCCTCCTATCTGAACGGTAGGACAGCCCAGCACAATTTGGCCACCGTGCGAGCACGCGTCACCTTGGCGAGCGGCTGGCTTGCCGCCGACCAAAACCGTTGCTGACCCTTTGGCGATACTATCAGGCGGGCCCACGCAAAGGCAAGTATCTCCCGACACAGCCGCGGGGCAACCGCCGATCAGTACCGTTGGAATGCTTGGGCCTAGGATGGGACCGCCAACATGTGGCACGGGAACAACTCCCGGCTCGACCGCCACGCACATATGCAGATCGCCAAGTCTAGCTGCTGGAGGCATGAAGGCCCTCCCTTCCGGGAAGGGAAGCAAGTCGTTTGATTCCATCGGATAAGCAATGCTCTCGAAACGAACGCATGTCTCTTTGGCAACTCGCCAATTGCAGGGCCGCAATCATCGCCGAGACTATCATTTTCGGTGTAGCTACGGCCGTCTTCAGCGTAGCTGCGGCTTGTGTTTGACCGATCACATTTTGGATATCTCCAGTCCAAGTGATAGAGGCAAGTATCCAGGTCCACGGTGAGGCGTTGTCATTCCATGCAATGCGATTGGAAATCTCGATACGCACCTGATCACTTGGTTCATTAAGCCAACTTTGAGCCAACAGTTGCACCGACGCATCGGTCCCGATCTTGTGATGGCTCAAGGCATGGACTCCCCATTGAATCAGCGGATAAACGGGTAGTGATCCGGCAAGCAATCGAATCGCATCCTCGAGCAACAATTTCGAGACCAAGGCTTCGATCGCAGCCAGCGGTCGATTGCAGTTTGAGATGGCTGCAATACCTTGCGGAGAGATCGCAACTTGTTCAATGATTAGATCTTTGTTTTCCCATCGGTCGATTTGCGAGGGTGCAGCGATTCTCCTAGTCGCTACTGTCGTTGAACTGGCTTCCAAGGGAAAGAGCTGTTCAAAATGCAGCACGCACTGTCCGACTTTCACTTTGGAACAAGCACCGATGGTAGTCGTGGTGATCCTTTCGCCGTCGATATCCATGGTCGCACCATCGATGGCATGCAACACCAGCTTATTGGTATAGCTGGCCAGAAAGTGTTCCGGTGAAAGTTCAACATCATCGTCGATACAAAACTCGACCCAAGGGGAACGGCCGACGCGCGCGGCTTCACCGTTTCTAAGTACCCATCGGTACTTTTCGTTTGGAGTTAGGCAGTCGATTAGGTAAGTCATGTTCGAAATAAAGTGTGGAGATATTTCCAAGACAAGGGATTCGATACAACAGAAAGACTGGGAACGGTTTCAGTTGATATTGACCATAGCGCCCTTCACGACGACATTCCCCCCGCTTTCGAAATTGCTGCTTGCTCCTCCGGAGAGTTTGAGAGCCGCGTCGGCTTTGATGGTCACGTTGGCTCCTTGCGTCACGAATTCGCCGGTCGCCTTGAGGGTAATGCTGGAGGCCGTGATTGTGACCCCCGAAGGAGTCATCTCGATTTGGGAGTCTCCGCACTTCAGAACGATCGAGGTCGCTGCTTCGAGGGTATACGTTCCGGCGCCGCTTCCAAGTCCGACTTTGATGTTCTCGTTGTTATAGATCTCAACCGACCTATCGCCTGGCGACATCTTTTCGAATCCAACTTTTAGCGTATCGTTGTTTTCAACAATGCGGCTAAAGTCTCGTTCGCTTTGAAAGAGGATCGATTCTTTGTCCTTGGTGTCATCGAAGGTAAGCTCGTGAAAGGCAGTGGCGTCACCCCCTTTCGTGCTACGCGTTCGAAACACCGTTTTCGCCTGTGCTGCTGCAAGTTTTTCGGGCGGCATCCGTTCTGAATTGAAAACACGTCCTGTTACAATCGGTCGGTCAGGATTCCCTTCCAGAAACTCGACGATGACTTCATCTCCAATACGGGGCAACGACATGGCTCCCCAGCTTTTTCCGGTCCAAGCTTGCGAGACCCGAATCCAGCACGAACTCAACTCGTCGCTCTTGCCATCGCGGTCCCATGGAAACTGGACTTTGATTCGCCCATAGGGGTCGGTCCAAATCTCTTCCCCTGCCTTCCCGCTAACCGTTGCCAGATGTGGTCCTAACATGCTCGGTCGCGGTGTGGACAAAGCGCATCGAAATGGCAGGGTCGTGTCCTGACAGCAGAGTGTTGAGCTGCACTCGAACCCGCCGACGCTACCAGCAAACCCTGAGTTTTGGAGCAGTACGACAGAAGAGGTGATCAGGTACTTTTTGTTGGAGCTCGCATTCGGATGTTCGGATAAAGTAAACAGCGAGCCAGCGCGCAGTCCGCGGGCGTTTCCATTCATGTGGATTGATTCTCGAGCGCAATCCTCGGACTCCATCCGGATCCTAGCGTAACGCTGGCCATCATCCAACACTTTGTACCCGCCGGCATATTCGTACCACTCAAAAGGTACATCGCGATTCGGGCTCTTTTGCTGTACCAATAATGGCGAGCGAGGTTTTTCAAAATCATAATCATTCAGAGTAACTATCCCGACTCCGAGTTCCTTCACCGCTGCGAAGCTGCTCAAGTACTCATCGGTTCCATCATGGATCAAATCCCGATAGGCGACGGTTTCATAACCAGCCATCGGATGGTGGCCGGAAAGATCGTCCGCCAGAACCATCGTGTGCTTGTCCTTGGCATATTCAAATGAATAGTAGATCCCATCCATCTCCATCAACCTTTGCAGAAATTGATAGTCAGTTTCGCCATACTGCACGCAATAGGGTCTTTTGGCATATGTCTGACTCAGTCGGGACTCCAGCAGTCCGCTAAACCCATGCTTATCAAAGACCTTCTTAATGATGTCGAGGGTGGACAAGTCTTGAAATATCCGACATCCACTCGCCTTCTGCATCAGTCCAAAACACGACACCAACTTTGCTCGATAGCTAAAAAGATCACCCGCGACTCCATTGGACTCGAAGCGACTTACAAATCCATGGAGCCATATACCGTCGTCGCTCTTTCCATCCAAATGAATCGAGATTGGCTGCTTGATCAATTCCTTGAGGGGAATGTCGGGCGATTCACTAAGCAATTGAACTTCGGCATCAAAGGGACACCCAAGCGATTCAGACCAAGTCAACGAAGCGATGCGTACGGCATCGTCTCCCAGCGTGGTATAGACTGAAAGGCCAGTTGCGATTTGCGGTAAAGTCATGTTAGCGCCTCTTTCGAATGGGCGACCCCAGCTGGGTTGATCGAGGATGTGCTAAAGCAATAGTCGTCACGGTCTCGATCGATAGGTTTACTTTGGATCCACGTATTGCGGCCGAGTTGCCCCGCACACCCTAGCTGAATGCGAGGCACCTCCTCTTTCCGCAAAATCGGTCGTATGATTGCATCCATCCCGCAGCCGACGTGGGCTCGAACGACCGAGTGGAGCTCTGTACGTTGCGGTTCGCCTGGCAGTATCTTTTGGAAATGGGAATACGACATTGGCCCCAACCGTACATCGATAAGGCTCTGACGGTCCGCAACCTTTTGTCCGAGAACGGTGGTGCGCCCGAGGCAGTTCGATCCCAGCCCCTGAGAAGAAATTTTGGGCTTCCCCCCTAGCTTGGTCGTCTCTTGCGCAGAAAGCGGCAGCCAGCGCAGGGAAAATGGTTCCACCGAAACGGTTGTATGAACCACCGATGCGACCATCGAGGTCAAGCCTTCTGTATTGCGACTCAGCGATCCAAGTCGGCCAGCAAAATAGCTTTTCGATTCGTCGCTCCATGCGTCGCGATTGCGACTATTTCGCAACCCGACGCCGACCAAAGCACCGAGATACATTGCAAACCGATCTTGTGTGGGTCGGTCGCGCTGAACCGTTGGTCGAGCGCTGCTCCACGCCCGGTAAAATAGCGATGCCATGCGGTGATGGAAGATGTCTAGGAACGACTGCAACGCGCTGTCATTGGAATGACGAGCTCGGTTACGCACAATTTCCGTGAGATGCAATGGCAATGGCCCGGACGGTCCCAGCAATCCGAAGAATCGCTGTTCCACGGTGATCTTTCCGTCTTCGGTTTCCCTGATGGAATCGATGGCTGTGGGGGCAAATGCCAAATCCGCAGGTTGCTGGATTCGAAAATGTTCCTGAGAAGGACTGGATGAGCAACCAACCCGCGGCATCGCAGGATGGGATGTCTCAATCTGCCTCATCGCTTGAAAAAACGAATAGCGAACCGAAAGCCTTAGGAGCAGTAGCATATTAGTGTCACTTGATTAGAGGACATTAAAATGTTAGGCCATTTTCTCAGTAGGTTCTCGTTGGATCTATGTGCTAAAAGTTCGATCAGAGGGTGGGTGTGGTACCTATCCTCGGTGGCCAACGAAAGACACTGCCGCGCGTCGCGGACACGAGATGCGTTTCGGTAAAGCTATTGACGGCAACGTAGCGAGCAAAGAACTGTTCCAAGATGGAGCTCATTAAAAATGCTCCCCCACCTTCAAATGCTTCTTCATCCAATGTCAATTCGATTTCAAGTCCC
>JBBRGW010000199.1:0-7401 GCA_038223525.1 Pirellulales bacterium | reverse complement strand
CGGCTTAGCCGCGCCCAAGTGATCGTTTATCCGCATTGCGATGTCGCTGCTTTGCGAGCCCTCATTCGTGAGCATCGGCATCGCGGTCGTTTCGCCTTTGTGGCAACCGATTCTGTTTTTAGCATGGATGGCGATTTAACGCCGCTAATCGAAATCGATTCGCTGTGCCATGAATACGACATGCAATGTTTACTCGACGAAGCCCACGCAACGGGAGTTTATGGTGAGCAGGGACGCGGCCTAGCCGAACACCTTTCCGTCTCGAGTTCTCGCATCGTGAGCATTGGAACGTTGAGCAAAGCGATCGGCTGCGTTGGCGGTTTTGTAGCTGGTTCCCATCTACTAGTCGATTGGCTCACCAATCACGCTAGGTCTTGGGTCTATAGCACCGCTTCGACGATACCGAACGCTGCCGCGGCTTGCAAAGCCATCGCATTGGCTCAACAGATGATTGTAGAGCGACAGGAACTGAGAAAGAACGCGAGTGAGCTGCGATTGAAATTGACTGTCTTCGGATTCGATGTGGGCAAAGGCGATAGTCCAATCATCCCTGTCTATATCAACGACCCGAAACAGGTGTTGCAACTTAGCGAACGGTGCCTGCAAGCAGGGGTCTACCTGCCAGCGATCCGACCGCCGACTGTACCAGAGAACCGTAGTTTGCTGCGCATAAGTCTCTCCGTGAAACACTCGGCGGAGGAGATTGCACAATTGACAAATGTATTGGCCAGTGTGGTGTAGCCCATATGATAATGTGCAAGCTGATTTGTGCGGTGCTACCTTTGCATCGCAATATTCCCTATAATCACATTTGATTTTGTCCCTTTCCTGCCATAAGGTGTTTCTACCATGCGAACGATTATTGGATGTGCAACTGTCGCTTTTGCCACGCTCCTTTCCTTTTCTCCCGCAGTGTCGATGGCTGAGATGCCCAAGGTGGGAGACAAGGCTCCGGAGTTTGAGATGACGGGTAGCGACGGAAAGATTTACAAAGCAAAGGACTTTATCGGCAAGAAGGCAGTCATCATCGCCTGGTTCCCTCGAGCCTTTACCGGTGGCTGCACTAAAGAATGCAAATCGATGAAGGAGTCGGGCGAGTTGCTCAAGAAGTATGACGTTGCTTACTTCACAGCTAGCACCGATCCAGTGGACAAGAACGCAGAGTTTGCCAAGAGTCTAGACCTGGACTATCCGATCCTGTGCGACCCCAAAGGCACCAACGCATCGTTGTTTGGCGTTCTCAGCAGCGATGGTTCAAAGGCGAGCCGCAATACTTTTATCATCAGCAAAGAGGGTAAGGTCATTGCGGTTGAATCCAAAGTGAACACCGAAACACACGGCAAAGACTTGGCCGATCAATTGGAGAAGCTAGGGGTCGAAAAGGCAGTCGCAAAAAAGTAGCGACGCTATCAGCCGCCGTTTGTATCTAAAATGTTTAACCGCACGAGGCCCTCAAGCCTCGGGCGCGGATGACAGGGAATTTGGTTTCATTACAGGTCCCGCCGCTTCGCGGGTTAAAATTCATGTCGTACATTCTGGCTCTTGACCAAGGTACAACAAGCTCACGGGCGATTCTATTCGGTCGCGATGGAGCTATTGAGCGTGTCGCTCAAAAGGAGTTTCGGCAGATCTATCCGCAGAACGGTTGGGTCGAGCACGATCCCGAAGAGGTTTGGGCGTCTCAACTCGCTGTTGCTCGTGAAGCAATCTCGGCCGGTGCCATTTCGTCGAAGGATATCGCTGGTATCGGCATCGCCAATCAGCGGGAAACGACTGTCGTTTGGGATCGCAAGACGGGCGTCCCCATCTACAACGCGATTGTTTGGCAAGACCGCAGAACAGCAGAAATATGCGATCGGTTGCGTCAACAGGGGAATGCGGACCTAATCCAATCTAAAACAGGGTTGGTCATCGATGCCTATTTCTCAGCGACCAAGATCCAATGGCTTTTGGAGAACGTTCCCGGTGCAATGCAGAAAGCCGAGAGAGGCGAATTGGCTTGCGGCACAATCGACACATGGTTGATTTGGAAGTTAACCAACGGCCAGCTGCATGTCACCGATCCGTCCAATGCGTCTAGGACCATGCTGTTTAATCTCGCGACCGGAAAATGGGATGACGAGCTGCTTGCGATGTTCCGTGTGCCGCTGTCCATGTTGCCGACGATTCGTTCGAGCAGCGAAGTGGTTGGGGAAACAGCATCAGGTGTGTTTGATCGCCTCATTCCGATAGCGGGCATTGCGGGCGATCAGCAAGCTGCTTTGTTCGGGCAAAACTGCTTACGGCATGGAATGGCAAAAAACACTTATGGAACCGGTTGTTTCATGTTGATGAACGTCGGAGACAAGCCGCAGATATCCAAGAATCGACTTCTGGGAACCCTCGCGTGGAAACTTGGGTCAAACGGCTCATCTCAATTTGCATTAGAAGGGAGCGTTTTCATTGCAGGTGCTGCGGTGCAATGGCTTCGCGATGGCTTGGGGATCATTCAATCGTCCAGCGAAGTGGAAGCATTGGCGGCCAGCGTGCCAGATAGCGGCGGCATTTTTCTAGTTCCTGCGTTTGCTGGCCTTGGTGCCCCCCACTGGGATGCGTACGCACGAGGCACGATTCTCGGCATTACGCGAGGAACCAACAAAGGGCACATCGCTCGAGCTGCACTCGAAGGAATCGCGTACCAAGTCGCAGACGTTTTGGACGCCATGCAGCAGGATTCAGGTATTGGCATCCGTGAGCTACGAGTCGATGGTGGCGCTTCCGCCAACAACCTTCTCATGCAATTTCAAGCGGACGTGCTCCAAGCGCCCGTCGTTCGACCGAAGATCATCGAAACGACCGCATTGGGAGCTGCTTTCCTAGCTGGACTGGCAGTTGGTTTCTGGAAAGACCGTTCTGAAATTGAATCGATCTGGCAAACCGATCGCGTTTTTGAGCCGCAGATGAAACTGAGTGAAGTGGAACATCGCCGCCAGCGCTGGAAACAAGCCTTGGAGCGGTCCATGGAATGGGAGCAGTAGTGGCATGTTGCAACTGCATCACCGCGACCTGCATCTTGCTACCATTTTGAATCGGTCCGAGCCTTGGGACATCGCTATCATCGGTGGTGGAGCTTCTGGCGTCGGGGCTGCTTTGGATGGGGCGGTTCGCGGATTGTCGATTGTGTTGCTTGAGGCCACGGACTTCGGCAAAGGGACGTCGAGCCGTTCCACCAAGCTCATCCACGGTGGCGTGCGTTATCTCCGACAAGGCAACGTCTCGTTGGTTCGCGAATCGCTTCGCGAACGAAGTCGTCTCGTAAGAAACGCTTCGCACCTCGTTCATCCGCTCGAGTTTGTGTTGCCCTGCCGAAACATGGCTGAGACCATGTTCTATGGAATCGGGATGAAACTCTACGATTGGCTTGGCCAGGGGCCTGAGTTTCGAGGCTCAAAACGCCTTAGCAAAGGCCAGATCCTCGCGAAGCAACCCGCCCTTTCTCCAACTCATTTGAGTGCAGGAATCTCTTATTACGATGGTCAATTTGATGACTCGCGATTACTGATCAACATAGTTCAGACCGCAGCGGAACGCGGGGCGACACTGATCAATGGTGCGCGTGTGATGCAGTTAACACGAAACCGCGGAACACGAGTCGATGGACTAGTCTTTCGCGATGAAGAATCAGGTGAGACGCATCCACTCCATGCCAAGTGCATAGTCAACGCAACGGGTCCATTCTGCGATGCAATTCGAAGGTTGGATAGTCCCGAGGCGGAACCCATGGTGGCAGCCAGCCAGGGTATCCATCTGGTGTTGCCAAAGAGTTTCTTTCCCGGCAATACTGCCTTGATCGTACCGAAGACGCGAGACGGTAGGGTCATGTTTATCATCCCATGGCATGACCATGTCTTGCTAGGGACCACGGACACCTCCATACCCGTTGCCACCGAAGAACCCCATGCACTCGATGCAGAGATCGAATTCCTGTTGAAGACAGCTTCCGAGTATCTTCAAGTTGAGCCGCAGCGTGAGGATTGCTTGAGTGTGTTTGCGGGAATTAGGCCATTGGTTAAAGGCAATCAAGGCAAGTCGACCTCTTCACTCTCCCGCGATCATACGATTGAGATTTCGCCCTCAGGATTATTGACCATCACGGGTGGCAAGTGGACCACCTACCGCCAAATGGCAGAGGACTGTATCGATCGAGCCATTGAATCAGCCGGATTTACCCGTCGGCCATCCACGACGCACGAATTGCGGTTGCATGGTTGTCCAACTGCCAAGGCTGCCGCCTCGCAGTTTTCTGTTTATGGTACTGATGGACCATTGATCGATCAGACGATTCGTGAGCGGCCAGAACTCGGTGCGCGTCTCCATCCGGATTTGCCACTAGTCGCTGCAGAGGTAGTGTGGGCCGTACGAAACGAATGGGCCCGAAGCGTCGAAGACGTTTTGGCTCGACGCACACGTGCCCTTTTTCTGAACGCGAGAGCCGCGATCGAGATGGCACCGGCGGTAGCGCAGTGGATGGCTATCGAACTCAACCGCGATGCACTGTGGCAGAGTTCACAAGTCATTGCGTTTGAAAGAACCGCAAGTAGATATGTGCCTTGAGCGATGAATGAACGGCAATACCACAGGCTTGTCCTGTCAATTGTTACGCATTGGGACGACCCTACGTTGGAACAAAAACTGAGCAAGAGGAAATTGCCGCAACCGCAGTTTGCAAAAGCCCACACCGATCGAGGTTCGCTGTTTAATCCTTGTGGTGCATCTCTGTTTCTTGGCCGATATTTTTGAGGCTATCGAAGTACATTAGCTTGTGTTGCAAATAACTTTGGCAGAATGCTTTTGCTTCTCGATAAAACGGTATGGATGTCCCATCGGTAATATCGTTCGATGTTAACCAGTCGATATGATTGTTCAATGCAGACTGCCGGCCGATGCGTTGGCAATCCTCGCGAAAACGAACCATGGCTGATTCGACCAGTCTAAACCTACCGCCCATAGGTAGATCCGCATATTCGTTATTGGGATTGGTCCAGATCGCCGTCCATGCTTTTCCCTGCGAGTAAAATCGTTTCAACCAGTATGCGGAGATATCGGATTCGTCTACTGTCGGCGATGTGAGGACGGCTGCTCTGGCGTACATCATTTCTTTCTCGAGCAGATCCGGTTCCTCTCGCCAACGTTGAATCATGCGAACGTCGACTCGCGAGTAATCGCCGTCGTGAAACAAAAATCGATCCACGAAGATCTCGTGTTGAAAGGATAGTTTACGAAGCTGAGGGAATTCGCAGTAGATCGTCATCTCGGAAAGCGTGCTCGCTTCGTGCTCGTTGTCTCGGATCTTGTTCTTGAACGTGACCGGATCCGCCAGCGTACTCTTTTCATTTGGGCTATAGGGCATGGTTGCGGCGTGAGTGATCTCATGGAGGTAGTAGAGATCTTGAACGAGTCTGTTGTCGTATGTTCGCAGTTGGATACCGCCCCACCAGGGTGAAAAGTGAGGGGCTTCGACATATTCCAAGATCTCTTTGCCGTTTTTGTCGAAGATGGAAACGAATTCCTTGGACGCATCGAAAAAGAAGCGAGGGTATCTCGCAAAACGATGGAGGATTCCGTAGATAAGCCCCCGCTCGTCGTAGGAACGGCGAAAAGCTTCTGTTTGCAGAAGTTCGTTGCGAATGAAGTTGCAGCATTCCTGAGCGATCGGGAATTTTAAGACATTTTGCATTTATGATCTGGTATGGGAGTCATGGTTCGACGCGATCTGCGATGCGTTCATAGTACCTAGCTGAGACCGTTGGATTGAGCGATGGGTCGATCTCATGTGCCATGAGCGGAGTCAAAGCTACGCGCACTTTTTGCTGGCCAATGGGACCTCGCAATAGGTAACGTTCTAGGTCCGATGGTTCCGAGGACGGGTCTCCGATAGCGAGTAAAAAAATATCGGCTGGTCGCAGTTTGAGTCCGAGCCTTTGATTGGTCTTTTCGATGGCGCGTTGTTGAATTGGGTAGTACTTGCGTGGCAGTTCGTGAACGCTGAATCGGGTCATGAATTCTGTTCCGATGCTCAAGGCGGTCAAGTTCTTGAACCACTTATTACCAAAGAGCCCAAGATATTCACGGCGGGAAAACATACCGCCGATGCGGTGGTAATAGACGCCGGCGGGTTTGCTGAGCGAAAGAAAAATTGCGGCGACGTTGGGATGATTCGCGTTGACGGTGAACTGTCGAGCGACACACCCCACGTAAGAGAGATCGAGCATTAGTTCGGCCGTTGGCTGCTTGCGGGCTAATTCGGCGGCAAAGAATTCGAATTCATCCCAGACCATTCCATCGACTGCGGAGGGTTGGCTAATGTAGAACTGATCGTTTGGGCCAATAAGATCGATAGCTTTGGGCCAGTCATGGCGAGGGTGGGTCTTTAAGTCGATTGCAGCCGCTGCTGCGTAGGCGCCAAATCCTTCGTATTCCCCAACAAAGACATGGATCGTTGGAGCAAATTGTTCTCGGCGAGAACGAGCGCCATAAGCATGGATCGCTTCTCGCAACGCTTCGCTGGCACCCGCCGTCGGGTAACAAAACGGGAAGCACTGCGGGTCGAACTGAACAATCGACTCGGTCCACTTTTTCCAAGTGCGAAAAAAGCCTTCGTGCATTGCGTCTTGTTTTTGCGTCCAGGCTTCGCGAAAGAGATGGTGGAACCGCGCACGCCCACCTGGCTTGTTATTGCTAGCGCCATCCAGCACAGCGTCGATCGTTTGCTCGGTTTCCGGCATGACCAAAGCGTAGATGATCTTCGAAACCCCCGAATCGGACAGCAGCTGGTTTAGGTGTTGATTCGGGGTTATCATGCCTGGGGGCGACTTAGTAAGCGGTAACTGGGACAGCTTCCAGTTTCGGGCGAAGGTCTGCTGGATCTATCTCGGCCGGATTTTCCAAAGGGTATGAGTCCGGTGAAGATAGGTCCCGTGAAGCGGCATCCGGGCTGCTCGTTGCTGGCCATAGCCTGCGGACGATCTCGATGTAGTTGGCTTCTTTCGAGTTGACTTTGAGCAGTTCCGCTCCCGAGAAGGACCAATTTAGCAGATCCGGAGATTGCAAGAGTTGTGAGATGTGGCTTTCGATTAGAGGCTTTTTGAGAGAATCGCGTTGAGCGATGGCTTCTTCCCACTTTCCCAGAGACTTACCCCAAATCGACGCACAGGTAGAGATCAGTTTCTTTTGCTCGCTAAACTGTGGTATTGGAATTCTGTAGCGTTGAACTGCGGCTCGTTCAGGTTTTCGGGCTAACGCGGAGCGTGCTCGAGGCGCCACCCTCAGGCTTCGGCTTTGTGCGCACAGCAGGGCGGCGCGCTCGCTTTAGGCGAGCGGCAGGCTGAAATCTACCTACCTGCGATTCGGAAGGGAGGGCGA
>JBBRGW010000198.1:0-7422 GCA_038223525.1 Pirellulales bacterium | reverse complement strand
AGCAGCACTTGAACTACGAATCGAAAGCTTGGCCGGATATCCATACGGAAAAACCATGCCTTAATCCACAAATCAAGAATTCCACAAAAAGTGGCGAGAGCCACTTGCCAAACCTAGGACTACATAGTCGCTCGCCTAAGGCGAGCGGCAGGGTGAAAGATACCAGTCGTAGTTTGGGACCATTGTCCCGAACCAATCAACGGACGGGACATTGGTCCCATCCTACGGTAGTTTCCGATCCGCCGCTCGCCTAAGTCAACAGGCCGCTGGCGTTTGGCCCCATGCCAGCTTGTCTGGCAAGAACCAGAGTTTTTTTGGACAGAACGCCTAAGCGAGGGACAGGTTGAGGCTGCCGTTCGCCTCAAATTCGACCTGCCCAGGTTTTGCGGTCGATGACCTCGCTGATGAAGTGCTGTTGAGCGCACAGAATGGAGCGATGAAGTTGTTCGTCGCTTACTTTTCCAGCTTGATTATCCAGAGCCAACGTGCCCGTTGCGTCGCTTAAGAACTCAACTTTGTAACCCCTATGCATTCCTTGTCTAGCGGTTGTATCGCAGCAGATATGGGTCATGTATCCTGAGATCGTGAGCGTGTCGATACCGCGTGCCTTGAGCCAAGCCTCCAGTTGTGTATTGGTAAAGCAACCAGGCAACGTTTTGTCCAAGATGAGATCGGAGGGGCGCTCCGTCAATTCCGGATGCAATTGCCAGCCATCGGATCCATGCCGAAAGATAGGAAGCTCCTTTTCTTGATGTCGCACGAACACCGTTGGCACATTGCTTTTGTTGGCCAAGTCCACCACTTCGAGGATGTTAGGTAAATGGTTTGTTGGATGAGTAATTGGCAAAGCGCCGGTGAAGTACTCATTTTGAACGTCGATAACGAGCAAGGCTCTAGGCATTCTATTTGTGTTCCATTCAGTTAGAGTAATATTAGAATTCGGTTGGTTGCGTGTCCTGACGATCTCTATAGCTGCGGCGCGTACTTGAGTTTCATGGTTTGCTTCATAGTCTGTTTGGTCTCAACGCCAGCCTTGGTAGGGTCGGCCGCTGGAATCAATACGTTCATCGACATCTCCTGCTTGAACTCCGAGTGGTCGATGCTTCCTCGCGTGTTGTCAAACCAAATCATTCCTGAAGCTTCTTGACTTTTGAGCTTCAGTCTTGAATTGCTGGCTCCATCCGCCGCCTTGACCGCCGTCGTTGCCTTGATGCGATCAAGATTCTTTCCATTGACGATTTCTTCACCAAGATATTGGTAGGTCGTAGTTACGACCAGTTTGCCGAAGGGTGGCATATCGAGATTGTATTGCGACGGCCAATTTTCACCCACGCCGATCGCTTTGCTAGGGAACTTGAGCGAACCATTGGCGGCGATTTCTCGCAAACCAGCCGTGCTCAGTTCGTTGAGGCCTTTCGCAACTTCAGTAGGAATGATGACATCGGCAACCTCTCCGCTCGGCTTGGTCTTGACTACAAATCGGCAACCTGCCAACGGTCGGATCCCTTTCGCCATGGATTCGGCGAGGCCGCCTAGAGGTTGACTGTTGTTGGTGTCGATGACAAAGTTGCCCGCAGTGGATTTCACCTCGAGTTGCACACGATTGATCATCTGCTCGATGGAGGCTACACCATCGGGTGCGAGTTCTTTGACAGTCCAAGTGATGTTGGTCGCTTGAATAGTCTGAGTTTGGTTCGTTGACGTTGCGCCCGGAATTTCCAGTTGCAAGCTTGTGTCTTGTTCGACGAGTACCTGGGTGACACCGTCCTTCTTAAATTTCCAAGCGAGCGTTTTCTGAGCCCAGCAAGTAGAACCGATCACAAAGGTAACCAACCAGAGGCTGCTGAAAGCGATGAGGTAGCGAACATAAACTCGATGGATCATCTTTGTATTCCAGTGGGGAAAGTGCAACTCATGACGCAACTGTGCCTCGCTTGGCTAGCATTCAGTCACTATGATTTGGGGCAAAACTTTCGCACAGTTATAGTGCAATCGGTGGTCAGTCGCCACGGCTTGTGATTTGTTGTTTGGGACCGTTGGTTCGCAAGGGGTAAAGAAATTGTTTCCGGGGAAGGGGCCAGACCGGACAATGGTGCGATCCTAGGATGAATGCAAGCGTTTCGATGAATGCAAGCGATCTTTCAATATGAACTTGATTTGATTTGTCCCTTTTCGTAAGGTACGGGACGACCAGCGGACGCTAGCCGCAGTTTATTTCTATCGAACGTTTTTGGTCGCGTCTAGCGCGCGGTAGATCGACAACTCGGGGCGCTCATGTCGAAGCGAATTTTATTGGTTCGTCTTTCTGCTATCGGGGACTGCATTCTTAGCGTTCCCGTGCTCAACGCGATCCGTCGCAATTTCCCACACGCACGCATCGGGTGGGTCGTTGAAAGAGCTGCTGCGCAATTGATTCAAGGACATTCGGCACTGGATGATTTGTTTGTCGTTTCGAAGCAAGCGTTTCGATCTCCTCGTGAGCTCTGGAATCTTGCGACGGAGTTGCGCAAGTGGCGGCCAGATACAACCATTGATCTGCAGGGGCTAACCAAGAGTTCGCTTATCGCATGGCTATCGGGTGCAAAGCAAAGACTAGGTTTGCATCGCGATCAGTTTGACGGTCGCGAAGGAAGTTGCATTTTAAACAACTGTTTGTACCAACCAGAGTCCGGCCACATTGTTAATCGCAGTTTAGAACTGCTGCGGCTCCTGGGTGTGAATGACTCGACGATCATCTATAACATGCCGGAACACGACGCCGATGCCATGTATGCTCAACAGGCCATTGCGGCGATGCAACTAGAGGGTCGATTTGCAATGATAAACGTGGGCGCCGGCTGGGTTTCGAAAATCTGGCCATCGAGCCGATATGCCAGTGTTGCCCAGCACCTGGGTGAGCGTTGGAAAATGCCGAGCATGGTTGTTTGGGCTGGTGAAAAAGAAAGGGAGGCGGCCGAAGAGGTCGTGGCATTGTCCGCCGGGCATGCGGTCCTTGCTCCCTCCACGACGCTTTCGCAGTTGGGTAGTTTGATCCGTTGCGCCAAGTTATTCGTCGGCTCGGACACTGGCCCTATGCATTTGTCCGTGGCGGTTGGCACACCGACCGTGGGTTTGATTGGCCCGATGCCAATCGAACGAGTCGCCCCGCTCGGTCCACAAAATGTGGGGGTGCAAAATATTCGTTTGCTGCAATCGTCTGATCGCAAGACAGATTGCGCTCCGATGCTCTCCATTGATACCGAACAAGTCATTCGTGCGTGCGATCAACTGGTTGATCGCCAAGTTGTTGCGAAGCTCGTAAGTTAGCAGGTTGGGCATGAGGCCCGTGGTTCCTGCTTTGTCAACCGATAGCGTTCGCTTCGGGCTAGTACGGTGAGTTAACGCCCGGAGGCTGATGCTTCCTCGCCATGCTTTAGAGGAAATTGAAAAGGCTCAATTGGGATGCATTTCCGAGGAGCTTTAAGCTCGCTTCGTACGAAGCCTGTCGAGCTTGTAATTCGGATATGGTCGTTGCGAAATCGGCGTCTAGATTTTGGGACTCTTCTGCTTTGAGTTGAATTCTGTTTTCTTCCTGTAGACTCTTGAGGTCGTCGATACGTTGTTGCTGGACTCCGAGTGAGCCGCGACTCAACGATAATCGAGACAGATCCGAGTCCACCAAATCGACTGCCCTGGCTACCCCCGACAAATCCTGGGCGAGGATCGCTTCCCTGAGTCGAATCAACGAATTGAAGACCCCTTTGACCTCTTGCGGGTTGGGGTCTTTTCCGTCGATCGAGTAGGTGATACCAGAAAGTGTCGCCTCGGTTTCAGCGCTACCTTTGGATACTAACCCAAGCCCAGTTGCCGCTTGGCTACCGCCTGCGTTACGAACTTTGATGGGGCCAGGTATTGTGGTGAGTGGCGGATCTAATGGATTGGGTACAAACACGTCCGATTCGATGGTTAGCCCATTGCCCTGCAAGCTGATGCTGGCCGTGATCTTGGTGGCTGGATTTTGGTTATTGACGTGATTATTGATTCGGTCGAGCACATCTTGCACGGTGGTGGTACCGACCAGATCTATCGAAAACTCGCTCCCATCATTGCGTTGGAAACTTAGGTCCGGTCCGTCTGCCGAATAGATTCCGTCGCCGAAATTCAATTGATCGAGGCGAAGTTGTCCATAGAATGTTCGCAGGCCGAGGCGTTCTGCCAAATTGCCCGTGCTTTCGCCGATGGAAAAATCGGTTCCGCTTTGAGTGGACCGAATGCGTAGGCTTCGCCCGTCGGGGGTAATGTCTGCGAGGACTGCCGCGCCCGAGCCATTGATGATGTTTGTAAAATCCTCTAGCGTTTTTGCAGTACCCAGGAGAATGTCATACTTTTTTCCATTCTGCTCGATTCGAATCCCGTCGTTTGCGGTGAAGCCGCTGTTGCCATTGAGTTGAGAAAGTTGCGTGGTAAGTCTGAGAATTGGATCTAGATCCGTACCTGTCGCGGGGAGAAGGCCGGTTGGTATTTCTCGCAAGATTCCGAGATCCGCGGCGGTACGACCTGTCCCTGATTCAATGATTCGCAAAGGTCCTTGGTTACCGTCTGCGTACGAAGCTACGATCGCGCCGTTGCTCAAGCTGAATTGCACTTTGCGACCGCTCAATTCAGGAGCGTTGTTGACACGTTCAACGACGTCGTCAAGAGTCTCGGCGGTAGTCAAATCAACGGTGATCTTTTCGAGTCCGTCCGAAAATTGAATGGCACCTGGCGAAATGCCTTTCCCGCCATTGAGGTCGGCCAAGCGTGTGCTACCGAGGGCAGCGGGATTTAAATCGACGCGGGAAATCACACCGTCGGACATTAGCCCAAGCGCTTTCTGACCGGTAACGTTGTGCGCGATGAGCTCGCCGGTATCCGCGATGGTCAAAAGGCTTAAATCGTTGCCATCGAATTGGAAGGTGTTTTTTGATTCGGAAATGGTTGGCGTATCGACCTTGCCTCCTGAGAACAAGAAACGATCCTGATATCGCGTGTTTGTCGCTGCCTTGAGTCTGTCAAGGGTGGCGCTGATTTGGGATACCCATCCTGTTCGATCTTCCTGGCTACTAAGGTTACCAGCGCTCTCCACACCGAGACCTCGAATCTCGATCAAAGTACTTTGGACGTTGGCCAAGGTTGATTCCGTTACGTTCAGGTAACCTTGTGAAGAGTCAAGATTGCGGAGCGTTTGATCTCGAAACTCCAAGCCTCTCTGCAGTCCTATTGCGCGAATCGCGGATGCTGGATCCTCGCTCGGTCGGTTAATGCGTTTGCCAGTGCTGAGTTGGTCTTGCAATTGTTGAATGCCGAGTTTGCCTACCTGAACTTGATAGAGCGATCGATACCTCGACAGTGAATCGCTGGTACGTCCGGCAACGACAGGATAAAAAGAGCTTAACATAGGGCGAGATTGTCGTTGGCTAAATGATATTGACCAGAGTATTCAGCATTTCTGAAACGACAGAAACCAGTTTTGAAGTTGCCTGAAATGCTCGTTGGTACAGCAGCATCTTTACCGCTTCTTCGTCCAAATTGACTCCGGAGATGCCAAGATTCTGCGCCTCGAGGGTTTGTTGGAAATTTCTGAGTCCGTCCGTTACACCCTTTTGGGTATTGATGTCCCGCGTGGTATCCGCGATCATCGCGTCGTACAGAGCATTAACGCTTCGGCCTCCGAGAAAGTCGGTTGGCTTCGTGAATGCTTCCGCAATACGGATGGCATTGTCCGCTCCGTTGCCGATCCCGTTTGTGCTGGCAGCGAGTTGGGATGGGTCGGAAACAAGAGTCGGTCTAACTTCGATGGAGGAAGCCGAGTCGCCGACAAAGAACGTATTGATTCCGAGGGCTGCGAGCACACCGCTGGTATCGTTCGCGAAGCTGAATTTTATCCCCTCGGAATCCGATTTAATCTCAAAGCGTCCATCGTTGGTTATGCGGGCGCTAATTCCGTCGATACTATTGATCGTTGTGGCCAATTGCAACGCGGTGGTATCGCTCGAAAGACCTTGCTGCCGAACCTGAATATCAATCGTTTTTGCTTTTCCTGTTTTAGCATCCTTCACTTCAATCGTAAACGAACCGTTGTCGACGCTCAGGTTTGGGCTGGCTTGTTCAATCGGAACAATGGAACTATTGAGGATGGTTTCCCCGGTGGTGATCCCAAAACCTTTTTGTCCCTGTCCCTGCGAATGGATACGGTTGACGACTCGAATCACATCGGCGGCCAGCGAGTTCAGTTTGCCTAGGAATCCGTTGGAGCTAGTGGCGGAGGCCGATTCATAGAGCCCCTTTACCTTACCTCCGGAGACCTTGAGCGCAACGTCGGTATCGATCAAACGTATTTCGAGGTCTGTGTTCCCCTTTATGCTGCTATCCACCGATGCTTTGACGGAACGGGCAATACCGTCACTGACCAAATAATCGCCACCAACAAATACGGTGACCGCTCCGCTCTCTTGCTCCGTAACCGAGATGTCAACGAAAGAAGAAAGTTCATCCAGCGATTTAAGCCGTTCATCTCGAAGTCCAACTGCATCCGAATTGGAGAGCGATCCACCTTCGATTTCAACAATTCGTTTGTTCAGTTTGGCAATACTATCGACGATACGATTGATATCGGAAGCAGCCGACTTTATTTCGGTTTGAGTTCGTTGTGCAATATTTCCTAGCTGGGACGAAAGGCCTTTCAATTGAGATGCCAATTCTTGGCCGCGTGAAATTGCCAACGTGCGGACCGAATCGCTCCCAGGTTGATTCGCAACCTCTTGAAACGCGTTTGCAAAGCTGCTTAGGTTTGAAGAAAAGTCCTTGTCGGAAAGCTCGTTGAGAAGGCTTTCGACTTGGGCATTGTTCCCCTCCAGTTGCTCCTGATAGGAAAGTTGGCTTTGGGTCTGGCGAATTCTTTCAATAACAAATTCGTCCAGTTTTTGCTGTATTCCTACCGCCTGAACACCTTGTCCGATGATTAACCCCCCGGCTTTGTATCCAAGGGCGGGGGCTTGCACTAATTCCTGGCGAATGTATCCCGGCGTGTTAACGTTGGCGATGTTGTTGCCGACCACTTGTAAGCCAAGTTGGTTGACACGAAGCGCATTGGATGACCCTTGAATGGCACTGAATAAACTCATGTGTTATTTCCTGCCGACTTGTTAAGGGTCGGCGTTATTGCCTTCGAAAGGTCAGCTCTTCCACGGCTAGGACTATGCCGCTTCGTCGATGAGAAAACCACCTTCATGCGAATGTGATTCATTGGGTGCGTACGTCGCTCGATCCAATGTTCCTGTTGCCAAAATCAAAAGCAATTCCGTTACAAAGGACTTGGATTGAAAGGCGGTCACCCACAGGCTCATACTCAGTTGCTGGATTCGATTAAGTTGATGTTCCAGATTGGACAGCCTATGCGACCAC